>NZ_JALDUM010000003.1:0-157961 GCF_023109515.1 Streptococcus mitis | reverse complement strand
AACCCGTGTTACCGCCGTGAAAAGGCGGTGTCTTAACCCCTTGACCAACGGACCAGAGCTGTTATTTTCAACTCTTACCATTATACCGACTTTTTAAACTTTGTCAACTACTTTTTTGAAACTTTTTTAATTAATTTTACCACTGCTTCAGTTCGAGCGGTGTGTGGAAACATGTCAACAGACTGTATATAATGGACATCGTAGACTTCTACCAAACGCACCAAATCCCTTGCCAAGGTCGAAACATTGCAAGAAATATAGACCATTTTTTCTGGTACATAGGTAAGAATAGTATCTAATAACTTATCATCCAGACCTGTGCGTGGTGGATCCACAATCAGAGCATCTGCTCGGTAGCCTTCCTTATACCAGCGAGGAATAATCTCTTCTGCCGTTCCAGCTTCATAATGTGTGTTGTCAAATCCCATTCTTTTAGCATTTCGCTTGGCATCTTCAATGGCTTCTGGAATAATATCCATACCTCTAAGTGTTTTAACTTTCTTTGCGAAGGCAAATCCAATCGTTCCAACTCCACAATAAGCGTCAATCAAATGGTCTTCTTTATCAACATCCAGCGCTTTTACCGCCTCGCTATAGAGGACTTCTGTTTGTTCAGGATTTAGTTGATAGAATGCTCGAGGAGATAGTGAAAATTCATAATCAAGAACACCTTCTTGAATACTCTCTTGTCCCCAGATAATCTCTGTCTTTTCACCATAAATCTCACTGGTTTTAGCTGTATTTGTATTAACAGCTACTGTCACAACTTCTGGAAAATCTTTAACCAAGTCTTTTACTAGTTGGGTTAAATTAAGCTGGCGATTTGTAACAATAATAATCTGAACCTGTCCAGTCTTTCTAGCTCGTCGAACCATTATAGTTCTAACACCTAGAGTTTTTCTCTCATCCGTGATTGGAATCTGGTGATAAGTAAGTAATTCTGCTAGACGATTAGCAATCACTTGAGTTTCCTTGTCTTGTACCAGGCACTCTTTCAACTCTACTAAGTAATGAGAGTTTTGTGCATATAAGCCCGCCTTGACCTGATTTTTAAATTTTCGAGTCTGAAATTGTAACTTGGCACGATAGTACTTGGGTTCCTGCATTCCAATAGTTGGACGAATTTCATAGTTTTCATATCCTACAGGAGCAAATTTTTTCAGTGCTTGATGAAGTAAGTCCGTCTTGAACTCTAGCTGCTTATCATAATGGAGGTGCATGATTTGGCAGCCTCCGCACTCATTGTAAATAGTACAAGCTGGCACAACTCGGAATTTAGACTTCTTGTTGACCTTCAGTAATTTTGCCTCAATAAAGTTACGTTTAATAGAAGTAATCTGACAATAGATATCTTCTCCTTTGAGAGCACCAGGCACAAAGACTAATGTTTTTTGATAAAAGCCGATTCCCTCACCATTAATTCCCATGCGCTTGATTTTTAATGGTATTTTTTGTTTCACTTTCAGATTCATACCCCTATCTTATCACATTTTGAGTTATAATAGAACTATGAAAATCACAAAACTTGAAAAGAAAAAAAGACTCTATCTGATGGAGCTTGATAATGGCGACAAATGCTACATTACTGAAGATACTATTGTTCGTTTTATGTTATCACGAGATAAAGTGATAAGCCAAGAAGAATTGAAAGAGATTCAGGACTTTGCCCAATTTTCTTACGGTAAGAATCTAGCCCTCTACCACCTATCCTTTAAAGCTCGCACTGAAAAAGAAGTCAGAGAATATCTGAAAAAATATGATATTGATGAAGACATAGTTTCTCAAGTAATTGCTAATCTTAAAGAGGAGAATTGGATTAATGATGGCCAGTACGCTTATGCTACCATCAATGCCAATCAACTTTCAGGAGACAAGGGACCTTATGTACTGACTCAGAAACTAGCACAAAGGGGGATTTCAAAATCTACTATAGAGGAGACCTTGAAAGAATTTGATTTTTCCGAAGTTGCTCAACGTATAGCTAATAAACTATTGAAAAAATATGAAGGAAAACTTCCAGCTCGTGCCTTGCAAGATAAGATTATCCAGAATCTGACCAATAAGGGTTTCTCATACTCTGATGCTAAAAGTGCCTTTGACGAATTGGATAGCCAAGTAGACGAAGAAACGACTCAGGAACTTATCTTCAAGGAACTTGACAAGCAATATGCCAAGTATGCTCGAAAGTATGAAGGATACGAACTTAAACAGCGTTTAACTCAAGTTTTAGCACGAAAAGGCTACGATTTTTCGGATATAGCAAGCGCTCTCAGAGAATATCTTTAATATTTTCATGTAAAAATCACAGATTTTAGGCAATCTTATGGTACAATAGTAAACGATAAACTTACAAATTGTAGAAAGTTGGTTAGTTATGAAGCTTCCAAAAGAAGGCGACTTTATTACAATTCAAAGTTATAAGCATGATGGCAGTCTCCACCGAACTTGGCGGGACACCATGGTACTAAAAACAACAGAAAACGCCATTATTGGTGTCAACGATCATACACTTGTTACCGAAAGTGATGGTCGTCGTTGGGTTACTCGAGAACCGGCTATTGTTTACTTTCACAAGAAATATTGGTTTAATATCATTGCCATGATTCGTGATAATGGAATTTCCTACTATTGCAATATGGCTAGCCCCTACTATCTGGATGAAGAAGCGCTGAAGTATATTGATTACGATTTGGATGTTAAAATTTTTACAGATGGGGAAAAACGTCTCTTGGACGTTGAGGAATATGAGCGTCATAAACGCAAAATGAATTATTCTGATGATTTGGACTATATTTTAAAAGAACATGTCAAAATTCTTGTTGATTGGATTAACAATGGACGTGGTCCTTTCTCAGAAGCCTATGTAAACATTTGGTACAAGCGCTATGTAGAACTAAAGAATCGGTAAAGTTGTCAAACTAGGGTGAAAGCCCTGGTTTTTTATTTGAAAAACCCAGCTTTTCAGCTGGGTTGGTCTCTATATATCTAATTTCGTAACAGTAAATTTAATGTGGGAATAGTCTTTTTCAACATCCTTATCCAGCAAGAAAGCTGTAGCATCTTTCTTAACCTGAACCAGGTCAATATTCTGAGCTTGGGCTGCATAGACGCATCCACAATAACATTGACGATATATATCATACTCTTCACACATCTCCACTGAACGTTTGTAGCCCTGATTTTTCTTGAAATCACTTGGAAGATAGTGGGTTGTATAAATTTTTTGCACATCGATTCCGATGCTGTTAATGGTTTGAGAATTCTTATGAGGACTAATGGTCAAGGCTGAGCCAAAATAATCAAAGCCCAGATCCATAGCCACTTGCGCTGTCTTATCCAGGCGGTAGTCAAAGCAAACCTTACAACGGTCGCCACCTTCTGGCTCTTCTTCCAGTCCTCTGACTAACTTACGGTATTCATTTGGTTCGTAGGGAGCTTCTAGGTACTGAACCGTATTTCCTGTTCGCTCATTGAAATCACTGACAAATTTTTGGGTGACGTAAGCCCGCTTGTGGTATTCTGCCTTGGGATGGATATTAGAATTGGCAAAATAGATTGTCACATCAGCATACTTTGTTAAATATTCTAGAGTATAGGTACTGCAAGGGGCACAGCAAACATGCATGAGAATGGTTGGACGTTGCTCATTTTTCTCCCATACTTGTACCATCTTCTGCATGACACGGTCATAATTAATCTTCTGATTGGGGTTCATCTTGCTCAGAATTTCTTCTACATCGATCATGTTCTTCTCCTTTTTCTAGTCTTATTTTATCATATAAGTTAGGAGAGCTCAAATCAATTTAGAAGTGAATATCATAAAAAGGAGGGGTAGGCATTCCCTCCTTTTGTGTTTTTTATAAGTTGTTTTCTATAGAAAGCTTACATCATGCCGCCCATCATGCTTGGATCGATTGCTGGAGCCGGAGCTGCTGGTTCTGGTTTATTAGCTACGACTGCTTCCGTAGTCAAAATTAAGCTGGCTACAGATGCTGCATTTTGTAGAGCTGAACGACTCACTTTAACTGGGTCGATAATCCCTTGATCAATCATGTTGACCCATTCACCAGTTGCTGCGTTGAAACCTGTACCAAGCTCGGCATTTTTCAAACGATCGATAACGATAGACCCTTCAAATCCTGCATTGTGTGCGATTTGACGAACAGGTTCTTCCAATGCACGGAGAACAATATTGCGTCCTGTTGCTTCATCTCCTGTCAATTCTAAATCAGCTACGGCAGGGATAACATTTACAAGGGCTGTTCCACCACCTGCAACGATTCCTTCTTCAACAGCTGCACGAGTAGCGTTGAGGGCATCTTCAATACGGAGTTTCATTTCTTTCAACTCAGTTTCAGTTGCAGCTCCGACCTTAATAACCGCTACACCACCTGACAATTTCGCCAAGCGTTCTTGCAATTTTTCACGGTCAAACTCAGAAGTTGTGGTTTCGATTTGAGACTTGATAACCGCAACACGGTGAGAAATGGCTTCAGGATTTCCAGCACCTTCTACGATAACAGTGCTATCTTTGTCCACAGTTACTCTCGCTGCTTGACCAAGAGCTTCAATTGTCGCATCTTTCAACTCAAGACCAAGGTCTTCTGTGATAACTGTTCCGCCTGTCAAGATGGCAATGTCTTCAAGCATGGCTTTGCGACGGTCACCAAAACCAGGTGCCTTGACTGCTACCACGTTGAAGGTTCCACGAATCTTGTTCAAAACAAGAGTTGGAAGAGCTTCGCCATCCACATCATCCGCAATAATCAAGAGTGGACGATTGCTTTGGAGAATACTTTCTAGGAGTGGCAAGATTTCTTGGATATTTGAAATCTTCTTATCGGTAATCAAAATGTATGGATTTTCAAGGTCAGCCACCATTTTTTCGCTATCTGTCACCATGTACTGTGAAAGATAACCACGGTCGAACTGCATTCCTTCTACGACTTCAAGCTCTGTTTCCATACCACGTGACTCTTCAATGGTAATGACTCCGTCTTTACCAACTTTTTCCATGGCTTCAGAGATGTATTCACCTACTTTTTCGGAACGAGAAGAGACGGCGGCAACCTGAGCGATGGCTTCTTTGTTGGCAACAGGGATGGCGTTGTTTTTCAAAGCTTCAACTGCTGCAGCAACTGCTGTTTCAATCCCTCGACGAATACCGATTGGATTTGCACCTGCTGTGACGTTTTTTATGCCTTCACGGACGATTGCTTGAGTCAAGACTGTTGCAGTTGTCGTTCCGTCACCTGCGATATCATTGGTTTTAGAAGCTACTTCTGATACCAATTTGGCACCCATATTTTCAAAATGGTCTTCCAATTCGATTTCTTTGGCAATGGTCACACCGTCATTGGTAATCAAGGGTGAACCAAATGATTTTTCAAGAACGACATTACGACCTTTTGGTCCCAAGGTTACTTTAACAGTGTCTGCAAGGATATCGACACCACGAACCATAGCTGAACGGGCATCTGATGAAAATTTAATTTCTTTTGACATACTTACTTTCTCCTTCTATTCTTCAATGATAGCCAAGATGTTCGCTTCGCCAACGATGATGTACTTTTCATCGCTGTCTTTGACATCAAGACCTGCGTGAGCTTCAACTAAGACACGGTCCCCAGGCTTAACACTTGGAGCTACCAAGTCACCGTTCAAGGTACGAACACCTTGTCCAGTAGCCACAACTTGGGCTGTTTTTGTTTTTTCTTGAGCTGAACCTGCAAGGACAAAACCTCCAACAGTTTGTTCTTTTTCTTCGATTTTCAAGACCACACGGTCTCCTAATGGTTTCAACATCTGTTTTCCTCCATGATGAACTACATATTATTAGCACTCTTTATATATGAGTGCTAATTTATAGTTCTATTGTATCACTTGGTCAGAAATAGTCAAGAAAAAAGTCTGACTTTCTCAAGATAAAAAGCCTGAGACCAACTCAGACTTTTTAATGCTTAAAATGGCAATTCCTCCTCTTCCAAGACCAAATCTGTCAAATCCTGTCCTGCATTATTTTCACGCATGGCACGTTGAGCACGACTTTCCAATAGTTGGAATCCTGTGGCAAGAACTTCGGTCACGTAATTCATCTGGCCATTTTTCTCAAAGCGACTGGTACGAAGTTCTCCATCCACAGAGATAAGACTACCTTTAGTTGCGTAGCTGGCCAAGCTTTCTGCTAGTCTGCCCCATAGAACCATATTGACAAAGTCAGCTTCGCGTTCCCCGTTTTGGTCTTTGTAACGACGGTTCACAGCGATAGTTGCGCGCGCTACTGACTTGTCATTGTTGGTTTTGTGCAATTCTGGTGTAGACGTTAAACGTCCAATCAAGATAACTTTATTATACATATTTTCTTCCTCCTACTTATCTATTCGCAGGAAATCAAAAAAAGTTACAGAAATTTGTAACTTTTCGAGGAAATTTTTTAGTTTTTATGAACCATGAAACCTGTCGCTTGTTGATTTGCCATAATGGTCATATCTGTAATCTGCACACGACGAGGTTGACTGGTCACATAGACTACTGTATCTGCAATATCCTGAGCTTGCAAGGCTTCAATTCCTTGGTAAACGGACGCAGCCCGCTCTTTGTCACCATGAAAACGCACTGTAGAAAAATCTGTTTCGACAATTCCAGGCTGAATGGTGGTCACCTTGATATCTGTTGAAATGGTATCAATTCGCAGTCCATCTGAAAAGGTCTTAACCGCTGCCTTGGTAGCTGAATAAACTGCTGCACCCGCATAGGCATAGATTCCTGCGGTTGAGCCCATATTGATGATATGTCCTTGATTGGCTTTTACCATTGCTGGCAAGAAACAGCGAGTGACTGCCATCAAACCTTTAACATTGGTATCTAACATTGTTAACATATCCAGCTCTTCATAATCCTGATAGGGTGCTAAACCTAGAGCCAGACCGGCGTTATTAACTAAGATGTCAATATTCCCTATCGTTTCTAGAATATTGGGGCAAACAGTCTTCAACATGGTTATATTCGTCACATCTAGTGGAAAAGTCCAGACATTTTGATTTGGGAAGGCTTCTGCAAAATCCGCCTTAAGAGTTTCTAGTCTGTCTATCCGTCGTCCAGTTAGAACGACATTCTCCCCCTGTTCCAGATAAGCACGCGCAATCGCTTCACCAATTCCTGAGGTCGCCCCAGTAATCACTACATTTTTTGCCATCTTATTTCCTTCTATTTGGTGTATTCAGATACTGACAAGTTCCTAAGCAGTCCAGTGTTTAGCTGGATCAAATGGAGTTCCAACAATTTGGTCTTCTGATAATTCAATAACACCACGTTTTTGCGGAGCATTTGGCAGATGCAATTCACGAGGACTGCACATCATGCCAAAACTCTTTTCACCACGAAGTTCACCTGGGAAAATGAGATTGCCTTTTGGCATCATTGCTCCTGGAAGAGCTACAATGGTTTTCAACCCGACACGCGCATTAGGAGCCCCTGCAACGATTTGCACTGTCTTGTCACTTGCGACTGCAACTTGGCAGATGTTGAGGTGGTCACTATCTGGATGGGCTACCATCTCGACAATCTCACCAACAACAAACTTAGGTTCCTTGTCATTGACAATTTCTTCCACAAAGACTTCCGCCTGCAACTCTTGGTTCAAACGAGCGACTTGCTCATCTGTCAAAAAGACTTGACCACGCTCTGCAATTTCAAATAAACTTGAAACTTCAAAAATATTCCAAGCCACTGTTTCCCCATTATCTTTGAGGAAAACACGAGCTACCTTGCCTTTGCGTTCCACATCTAGTTTGGCATCTCCGCTGTTTTTCACGATGACCATAAGGACATCACCGACATGTTCTTTATTATATGTAAAAATCATTGTTTCCTTTTTCTCCTATTTCAGTCCTGCTAAAAAGTCGTTAATTTGTTGCTTGCTTTTACGGTCGCGGTTAACAAAACGGCCAATTTCCTTGTCCTTTTCTAGAACAACAAGGCTAGGGAGCCCGTAAACATCCCAGAGTTTGGCCAAATCCATATACTGGTCTCGGTCCACTCGAATAAAGTTGAACTCTGGATTGGTCTCCTCAATTTCTGGTAAGGCAGGATAGATATAACGACAATCGCCACACCAGTCTGCCACAAAAAGAAAGACCTTCTTGCCATCTTTTTCTACTAAAGATGCTAATTCTTCTAAACTTGCTGGTTGTATCATAGAACTTCCTCCTCATAGACTAAGTCTTCATTTTCATAGATAAAGGTATAATGACGGCCATCCTCAAAAATGACGCCACCAACCAAGCTCTCTAAACTGCTTTCATAGACTTGAACATAGAGGGTCGCAATTTCCCCCATGTCTGAAAAATGGTCTCGTACAATCGCTGTCAACTCTTCCTGAGTCTTCCTGAGCTTATGGTCATCTGCAACTTTTTTCGTAGCAAGGGCAAGGCTTCCAATACCTATCAGAGCCAAGCCTGCCATCCACATTTTTTTAGCTTTCATACCATTCATTTTAACACAAAAAAGGCTTTAGGACAAATGAGGAAGCAGCAGAAAAGCAAGTAAAAAGCCTCTTCCTTTAAGGAAAAGGACTTCTTATACTCAATGAAAACCAAAGAGCAAACTAGGAAGCTAGTCGCAGGCTGCTCAAAGCACTGCTTTGAGGTTGTAGATAGAACTGACGAAGTCAGCTCAAAACACTGTTTTGAGGTTGTGGATGAAGCTGACGTGGTTTGAAGAAATTTTCGAAGAGTATTATTCTTATTGCCAGGCACCTGAGTTGCCAACGTAGTAACCATCAGGGGTGTAAGTATTGCGAAGCATCTTACCTGATGAAGCTAGATAATACCACTTGCCATTATCTTTGACCCAATCATTCGCTAGCATGGCACCAGAAGAACTTACATAATACCATTCTCCCTTGTCATAAACCCAAGTGCTTGCTTTCATGGCTCCTGAAGTTGATAAATAGTACCACTTGCCTTGGTCGTAAAGCCAGTCACTCGCAATCATGGCTCCTGATGATTTAAAGGCATACCAGTTGCCACCTTGATAAAGCCAAGTTTGATTGAACATGACTCCTTTATCATTCATAAAGTACCAAGTTCCCTTGTCATAAACCCAATCCTTCTGCACTAATTGACCTTGTTTTTGATAGTACCAGTTTTGGTTTGATTTTAGCCAGCTTTCTGCTTTTACAATCGGATAAAGTTCTCTGAAAGCTCCTCCATCATCATATTTATGACTGATAGATTTTGGTTTTTCTAGTTTCAACTCGTCATTATCATAATTTGCCCAAGCAAAGACTTTTTGACCATTGACAGTCTCTGGTAAAGTAGCAGTGTAAGTCTTGGTTTGATAATCCCATTTAGCATCGAGGTAGGTGTATTGATCATTTGATTCTTTAATATGGTAGTAGCCTCTCTTTCCACTATCATTATGAATATCATCCACAACTTTCGTTGACCAGGTCTTTACTTCGTTTCCGCTCTTAGCCTCGACCTTGATATCTCCTCTATAGCCATATGGAACATAGAAATTCAGGTAACGCCCTTCTTCCCCGATCATAGACTTGTCCTTTTCTTGACCTAGGAAATTGACAGTCTGATCTTGACCATCGAGACTGACCGTCCACTCGATTTTCTCGGTTTTTGGCAAATCCAAGACTTTGATATCCACTTCATGACCATTATTAAACCGAAGAATGTTGCCATCTTGATACTGAACTCCACATTTAACAACCCATTCTTCTTTTAGCCCGAATGCCTGACCTGAATGAGGAAAAGCCAGTAAAGCTAGGCCTGCTAGAGACAAACCAAATAGTGTGATTTTTTTCATTGTAAATCCTCCTTAACTTTTGTTATGTTAATTATATCACTATGTTTTTAATTTGCAAATCTTATCCTAAATATGCAATCAAAAAACCTCTGAGATTGTTCTCAAAGGTTCTGATTTAGCTAATTACTGTTCTCAACAGCTGCAGTGACAAAAGCAGTGTAGAGTTCTTCTGGGCGGTTTGGACGGCTTGAAAGTTCAGGGTGATACTGACAAGCCACAAAGAATTTATTTTCAGGAATTTCCACAATTTCTACCAAACGATTGTCTGGAGAAACTCCTGAGAAGACAAAACCTGCTGCCTCAAACTGCTCACGGAAGGCATTGTTAAACTCATAACGGTGACGGTGACGGCGTTGCACCACTTCTTGATTGTGATAAGCAGCTGCTGCCTTAGAACCACGTTTCAACTTAGATGGATAAAGTCCCAAGCGAAGGGTTCCCCCCATATCCTCAACATCAATCTGATCACGCATGATATCAATGATAGGGTATTTTGTTTCTGGTGCAAGTTCTGCAGAATTGGCACCTTCAAGACCCAAAACGTGACGAGCAAACTCGATACAAGTCAACTGCATTCCCAAGCAGACTCCCAACATTGGAACATCATTTTCACGCGCATAACGGATGGCTTGGATTTTCCCTTCAGTACCACGTTGACCAAAACCACCTGGCACGATGATTCCGTCCGCATCAGACAAGAGCTCTGCTACATTCTCTGCCGTCACATCATTGGCATTAATCCAATTAATCTTAACTTCTGCGTCGTTAGCATAACCAGAGTGTTTCAAGGCTTCAACCACAGAGATGTAGGCATCTTGCAACTCCACATACTTACCAACAAGGGAAATCTTAACTTGTTTCTTAAGGTTCATGACCTTGTCCACCATGGCTGACCATTCTGTCATATCCGCTACTGGTGCGTCTAATTTCAAATGGTCACAAACAATTTGGTCCATACCTTGTGCCTGCAAATTCAATGGAATTTGGTAAAGGTGTTCAACATCCAACGATTCGATAACGGCTTCTGGTGCCACATCACAGAACTGGGCCAGTTTGTTTTTAATTCCTTGACCAGCTGGCTCTTCTGTACGAATAACCAACATATTTGGCTGGATTCCCAATCCACGCAATTCTTTTACAGAGTGTTGAGTTGGTTTGGTCTTCATTTCACCAGCAGCCTTGAGGTAAGGAAGTAAGGTTGTATGGATATACATGACATTATCCGCACCCACATCTGCCTTCATCTGACGAAGGGCCTCTAGGAATGGCAAGGACTCGATATCCCCAACAGTTCCACCAACCTCTGTGATAATGACATCAGAGTCGGTAGTTAGAGCGGCACGCTTGATTTTTTCTTTCAAAGCATCTGTGATATGAGGAATAACCTGAACAGTTGCCCCAAGGTATTCTCCACGGCGTTCTTTACGAAGAACTTCACTGTAAATTTTCCCAGTTGTCACGTTGGAATATTTGTTAAGATTGATATCGATAAAACGTTCATAGTGACCCAAGTCCAAATCTGTCTCAGCCCCATCATCTGTCACAAAAACTTCCCCGTGCTGGTAAGGACTCATAGTTCCCGGATCGATATTGATATAAGGGTCAAACTTTTGAATGGTTACTTTGAGACCACGATTTTTCAAGAGACGGCCCAGACTTGCTGCCACAATCCCTTTCCCAATAGACGATACCACACCACCAGTTACAAAAATATATTTCGTTGACATAGATTCCTCTTTCTAAAATGCTCAAGGTCTTGTTAACTACGAGGGGACATAGAAAACAAGACCCTACTAATAAGAATAATCTGGGACTACTGCACCAGATTCACAACTAATACTCTTCGAAAATCTCTTCAAACCGCGTCAACGTCGCCTTGCCGTACGCAAGTACAGCCTGCGGCTAGTTTCCTAGTTTGCTCTTTGATTTTCATTGAGTATAAAATACAAGAAGATAACTTCTTGAAAAAACAAAAATAGCTCCCTAAGAACTAGGGAGCCCCGACCTCTAAAAGAGGTGCCCGAACAATATGATACCTAAAAATAGGATAATTGTCAATAGCTAACTTTTATTCCTCGATGTTTTCAGAATCATCATCTGAAAACTCGTCGTCTTCTTCGTTGAGATCCACGTCTTCACCCAAGTCATCTGGGGCGATTTCGTTGATTTCTGCATCGTAAGCTTCCACTTCGTTTTTCTCATCATCTGGATTTTCATCATCGTATGAAAGAGCAGGATCTGCTTCGTATGCATCTTCGTCTTCTGGATCATCTGCATTGTAGTCAATAGCATCTGAATCACCATCCATGAAGGCATTGACACGTTTTTTCTTAGCTTTTGGTGCTACTTCATCGTCATCATTTTCTTCAAGAGCGATGATCTCTTCGTCGATTTCGTCCACACCATACCATGAACGAAGGCCCCATTTGTTGTCTCCAAGTGAGATGAAGCTACCGTCAAAGTTCAACTCTGTGTAAAACAAAGGCAAGGCTTCACGGATATCGCTGTTTGATGTTCCAAGGTAGTTTTGAATTTCGTTTACAAGATCGCTAAAATGCATCTCGTGGTCGCGACCACGAAGTTCCAAGATAGCACGCGCTACCTCAATCATAGATAGTTCACTTTTTTCT
Source organism: Streptococcus mitis (assembly GCF_023109515.1). Lineage (GTDB taxonomy): Bacteria > Bacillota > Bacilli > Lactobacillales > Streptococcaceae > Streptococcus > Streptococcus mitis_CS. Next base: position 145,512 of record NZ_JALDUM010000003.1, on the reverse strand, counting down.
TGCCCAGCAAATACTTCTAATTCCAAAGCGTTTCTCCTCATTTATACTACTATCGCCAGAGCAAACACACTCTGACCTCATTTTATCATTTACTCTTTATTTTACGATAATTTTGCAGAATAGTCAAAGGTTAAGAAAAAATAAAGGTGAAATATTTCAGCTAATTGAAAGACCTGTGTAACATGACCACAGGTATATTGATTTATTTATAACTCAAGGCTGCAACTCCAATACCAACCACAAACTGCAAGAGGATTCCTACAGAGATAAAGGATTATTTGTTGCGTCAAAACAAGTAAAAAGATCATTTCAGGTTCTGCCAGTAACTTCGTTTTCTTTCCTTTATTTCATTTTCCCTAGAATAGTGAAAAATCCTTCTCTTGTTAATGAGTTTCATAAGAAAAGGGCTGGAGAATCCAACCTTCTCTATTTATTCAGCTAAGAGTACTTCTTTGATGGTTTGCTTTTGGAGTTTTCTGTTGGATAGATAAAAGAGGCTTTCATAAACCACAGCAAAACCGATCAAAGTCCAGAAGCAAACATTCCCATCAAAGTGATGCTCAATCTTTTCAGGAACCGTATCTTTGATCACACCAATCAAGATTTCCATGATAGCGTACTGATAAGCCGTCCCAAGAACAAATCCTAGATAGGTCCAGAAACGATAGGGAGATAGGATATGGCCTTGGCATTCACGATCTGTGTAGCCAAAAGTCTTCATAAGAGCCAGGGTTTCGCGACTTTCTGAGACGACAATCCCCAATGACAAAAAGAGAATAGAGAAAGAAAGGATCAAGCCAATCATGATCATCATGGTTTGGATGATGTCATCTGCGTAGTCCCTTAGACCAAAGGACAATTGAACCATGGCTGCAAAACACATAGAGCCAAAGACTACAAAAAACAGGATAGATTTTCTCCCCCAAATTAGTGACGAAGACAGCTCTTTTAGGAAGTCTTTCTCTTTCTTAGGAGCCCTCTTTCTCCTTTTGACCTTGATTGGTGTTGGGGACTTTTTCAATAAGCGAAGAGCCGGCGTTTGTAGTTGTCTTCTAGCATAACCAACTGCGATAAGCATAAAAAATGCCGTTGGAAGGACCACAAAAGCAAGCAAGAGCTGCCAATGAAAATGAATGGTGATTTCTGGCAGGATCCCCTTTTCATTCCGGAAGTCATAAAAATGCCCCATCATAAGAAAAGAAGCGAAATAGCCAAGAAGCGCTCCGGCACCAAAACTGAGCCCAAATGCCCAAAATCGTTTAGCCAATTGGCCATTGCTATAGCCCAAAGCCTTTAAAATTCCTAATTGTTCCTTGTGATCATCGACAAATTGTTTGATATAAAAACACATGAGAAGGACCGACGTCAAGGACAAGACGACTCCACTGACCATGGCAACCATCCAAGAAAGCGAAATCTGAACATCATAGTAAGTCTGAATCATGGGATTGGTTTTAGAAATCTCCAACTGCTCGATATCCAAGTAAAAATTCAAGAAGAGATTGGCCACAAAGACCGCACAAGCCCCAATTATACTGACGACAACTAATTTTCGAATATCTTTTACTGAAAACATGGCTTACCATCCAATCTCATAAGCAGTCTGAGGCTGATCATTGGTCACAACTTCGGTAATCTTTCCACTATTGACACGAATGATGGTTCTTGCCATATCCGCAATATTTTGGTTGTGCGTCACCATGATGAGGGTCAAACCAAGCTTTTCCTTTAACTCCCAGATATAGTCGAGAATCTTGCGCCCCGTTTCTTCATCCAGGGCTCCCGTCGGCTCATCTAAGAAAAGAATCTCTGGCTTTTTGGCCAAGGCCCGAGCAATGGAGACTCTCTGCTGTTCCCCACCTGACAATTCACTCGGATACTTGTCCAGCTTATCGCCAAGTCCCAAATCCTCGAAAATCTGCAAAAAATCATGATTGTTTGCCAGGTCTGCCCCCATCTTTACATTCTGTCTGACTGTTAGATTAGGCAATAAATAATACTGCTGAAAAATAAAGGCAATCTTCTCACGTCTAAAGGCTGTTAATTGAGTATCTGTGAGTTGAGCTAAATCCTGTCCTTGAATGAGGATATGTCCCTCGTCTACCTTTTCTAAACCTGACAGAACGTTTAAGAGAGTTGACTTGCCTGATCCAGAAGGACCGAGGATAACCACATCATCCTGGTCTTGAATCTGCAAATCAATCCCTTTTAAAACCTTGGTTTGGCCGTAACTTTTGTGCACATTTTCTAGTTGAATCATTTCTTTCCTACCATTTCTTTGATGAGAGATTGACAAACCTCTGTCAGTAATCCAATCACTTCTTCCATGCTGAATTGATAAATACCAGAAGCAACCATTGAGGCCATCCCGTGTGAGTAGATAAATAGATGCTGGTACAAGCGACCAGCCTCCTCTACAGTCAAAGGATAGTCTGCGACGATCGAATCCAGAACCAATTGGTAACTATGATCCTTCATGGGAAGAAAATCTTGAAAGCGACGAATCGGATCTTTGCTGGGATTTTGGAAAAGCAATTGAAAGAGTTGGGGTTCTTTTGAGGCGAAAAGGATATAAGCAACCCCGACGGATCGAAAAGGCTTCTCATCTTCTAAGGCCTTACGAATATACTCCACCACGACCATTTCCGCAGCACCAATAACCTCTGCTTGTAACTCGGCCATATTGGCAAATTGCCCAAAAATGACTCTTGGTGTGGCTCCCAGTTGCTCCGCTAATGCTCGAGCCGTCAAACTAGCCATGCCCTCTTCTCTCACCAATTGTAAAGCTCTTCCAATGATAGCCTCTTTACTAAATTTAACCTTTGGTGGCATAAGACTCCTTTCACGTAACATTTGTTGCGCAACACTTGTTGCATAAAAGAATACCATAAAAAAGAAAGACTTGTCAAGAAAAAACTGTAAAACACAAAACAAAAAGACCGCGAACTTTTTATTTCTTTACTACCCAGCCAATGGTATCGCTAGGTGGATTTTCGGTATCAATCCAGATGACTTCAATACCGATTTCCTCATTTTTAAACTTAGTCAAGCCAATACCGTTGATTTCCAGTTCATTGAGTCGTTGACCTGTCAAGACTTCTCGTTTTTTCAACTAGAAAAGTTAAGGGGGAACTAATACAAATCTTCTAAGCTTCTATATTCAATGATTTCATTTTTGATAATATTCTTTTTAAACTCAAAATGTTTTAAAGGATTATCGATTAACACTAACTTTGGAATATCATCTAGGTTGGTGACTAGAGATAAAATAAAATCTGATTGAAACTCTTTAGCTTTCTCAAATTCGTTGGCAGTCAAACGAATGCGACCCTTAGATTTTCGAATTCCTTTAACTTCGGCAAGATAGGAATGCTCTTGAACATCTACTTGGAAATCATATCCATCACCATAAAGACGGGCATCGTACAATAGTCCACCTTGAAATTTTTCTTCTTTATCAAAGTTGAGTATAAAATAATTTTCTGCTTCCATTCCAGTTTCTTGTAGACGTTTGAATTTAGTTTGAATAATTGGTTTTTCAACGATAGTTATGCCTTTTTTCTTTCCTTCACTAGCAAGTAACATTTTAACGATTTCAGCATAACTATGAACATCTTCATTTCCAAACATCATATCAATTAAATCTTTACGAAAACGATAAACTTCAGCTTTCTGCCACCAACCTTTTCTATTATTGTCAAAATAAGGATCAAATAAATCCATTCTATTTGTTACAACTCCAGTTGTTTCAGCAATTCCCAGAGAAACCACATAGCGATAAAACTCCGACTTGCTAGAACATTGAAATTCTCTTATAAAAAGCTTGTCAAACTTGGCAAGACCGTAGCCAATTAAATTTAACAATTCATAATGAGGGTGTTTATACTCAATGAAAATCAAAAATCAAACTAGGAAGCTAGCCGCAAGCTGTACTTGAGTACGGTAAGGCGACGCTGACGTGGTTTGAATTTGATTTTCGACGAGTATTAGACATCACTTTCTCCATCAATAAATATTGATTTCATTATACCAAAAAACACGGCATTCAGCCGTGTTTCTGTGTTTATTTCACCAACTTCTTCATCTCATCAATACGTGCTACGGTCGCGTCGTATTTCGCTTGGTAGTCGGCTTGTTTGTCGCGTTCTTTTTGGACGACTTCTGGTTTGGCATTGGCTACGAAGCGTTCGTTAGAGAGCTTCTTGCCGACCATGTCCAGTTCTTTTTGCCATTTAGCGAGTTCCTTGTCGAGACGAGCGAGTTCTTCTTCGACATTGAGGAGGTCTGCGAGTGGCAAGTAGATTTCTGCTCCTGTGATGACGCTTGACATAGCGAGTTCAGGTGCAGGGATGGTTGATGCGATTTCCAAGTGTTCTGGATTTGTGAAGCGTTTGATGTAGTTGACATTGCTGTTAAAGAAGGCTTCCAAGTCGCTATCGCTTGTCTTAACAAGGATGGTGATAGGTTTGCTTGGCGCCACGTTTACTTCCGCACGCGCATTACGAACGGCACGGATCAAGTCTTTGAGGCTTTCCACACCAGTGTGAGCCGCAAGGTCTTCAAAGGCTGGGTTGACAGTTGGGTATTCTGCTGTAACAATAGAGCCTTCTGAGATTTGTCCAAAGATTTCCTCTGTCACGAATGGCATGATTGGGTGAAGGAGACGAAGGATCTTGTCCAAAGTGTAAAGTAGAACAGAACGTGTGATGACTTTCTCTTCTTCATTATCGCTATAAAGGACTTCCTTGGTCAACTCAACGTACCAGTCCGCAAACTCATCCCAGATGAAGTTGTAGAGGATGTGCCCAGCCACACCAAACTCAAACTTGTCAAAGTTAGCAGTTGCTTTTCCAATAGTTTCATTGAGGTTGTGGAGAATCCAGCGGTCTGTGACGTTTCCAGCTTCCTTGTTAACAACTTTTTCCACATTAGCCGTTGCTTGCTCAAGAGTCAAGCCTTCATTGTTCATGAGGATGTAGCGAGAGATGTTCCAGATCTTGTTAATGAAGTTCCATGAAGCATCCATTTTCTCGTAAGAGAAGCGCACGTCTTGCCCTGGTGCAGAACCGTTTGAAAGGAACCAACGAAGAGCATCGGCACCGTATTTCTCGATGACATCCATCGGATCAATCCCGTTGCCGAGAGATTTAGACATCTTGCGTCCTTGCTCATCACGAATAAGACCGTGTATAAGCACGTTTTGGAATGGCTGACGGCCAGTGAATTCCAAGGATTGGAAGATCATACGAGATACCCAGAAGAAGATGATGTCGTAACCTGTAACCAAGGTTGAAGTTGGGAAGTAACGTTTGAAGTCTTCTGAATCGACATCAGGCCAGCCCATGGTTGAGAATGGCCAGAGGGCAGAACTGAACCACGTATCCAATACGTCTTCATCCTGAGTCCATCCGTCACCTTCTGGCGCTTCTTCACCGACGTACATTTCACCCTCAGCATTGTACCAAGCAGGGATTTGGTGACCCCACCAGAGCTGACGAGAGATCACCCAGTCGTGGACATTTTCCATCCATTGGAGGAAGGTATCGTTGAAACGTGGCGGGTAGAATTCGACCTTGTCCTCTGTGTCTTGGTTGGCAATAGCATTTTTCGCCAATTGGTCCATCTTAACGAACCATTGAGTAGACAAGCGTGGTTCAACCACAACACCTGTACGTTCTGAGTGACCAACACTGTGAACACGTTTTTCGATTTTAACAAGGGCACCGATTTCTTCCAACTTGGCAACGACTGCCTTACGAGCTTCAAAACGGTCCATGCCTGCAAATTCGAAGGCCAAGTCATTCATGGTTCCGTCGTCGTTCATCACGTTGACTTGTGGCAAGTTATGACGTTGACCAACCAAGAAGTCGTTTGGATCATGGGCAGGCGTGATTTTCACGACACCAGTACCAAATTCAGGATCTGCGTGTTCGTCTCCAACGATTGGGATGAGTTTATTAGCGATTGGAAGGATGACGTTTTTACCAATCAAGTCCTTGTAGCGTGGGTCTTCTGGATTGACCGCAACCGCAACGTCCCCAAACATCGTTTCAGGTCGAGTAGTCGCAACTTCAAGGGCGCGTGATCCGTCTTCTAGCATGTAGTTCATGTGGTAAAAGGCACCTTCTACGTCCTTGTGGATAACTTCGATATCAGAAAGGGCTGTGCGAGCTGCTGGGTCCCAGTTGATGATAAACTCACCACGGTAGATCCAGCCTTTCTTGTAAAGGTCCACAAAGACCTTGCGAACAGCTTTTGACAAACCTTCGTCAAGGGTGAAACGCTCACGAGAGTAGTCTACAGAGAGCCCCATCTTGCCCCATTGTTCCTTGATGGTAGTGGCATACTCGTCTTTCCATTCCCAGACCTTGTCGAGGAATTTCTCACGACCGAGGTCATAACGTGTAATGCCTTCTCCACGCAAGCGCTCCTCAACTTTAGCCTGAGTGGCAATCCCCGCATGGTCCATCCCCGGAAGCCAAAGCGTATCAAAACCTTGCATGCGTTTTTGACGGATGATAATATCCTGCAAAGTCGTATCCCAAGCGTGACCAAGGTGAAGTTTCCCAGTTACGTTTGGTGGTGGAATGACGATTGAATAAGGCTTAGCCTTTTGATCGCCTGAAGGCTTGAAAACATCCGCATCAAGCCATTTTTGATAACGACCAGCCTCAACTTCGGCTGGATTGTATTTAGGTGAAAGTTCTTTAGACATGTGTTTGTCCTTTCTCTATTTTGTTCATTTTATTTTGAATTTGCTTAGCAGCTTCTTTTGCAGTCAAACTCGTATTATTTATTTTAAGGTAGTGGTGCAACTCATTCGGTTGATGTTGGGAATTTAATTGAAGTGTTTCAGCGGTCTCTAAAATTTCTCTTTCAGATACCTCAATATGTCGTTTTAAGGGTTTGTACTTTAATCGATTCTCCGTTTGATTTCGACGTAAACGCTCCTCAAGACTTGTTTCCAACTCAACAAACAGAATCTCTTGATGAAAGTTATCCAATAAATCCTGAATTTGCTTCAAATACATCAGCTGGTACTGATTTGAAAAATCAATTACGTCTGTTAAAATTACTGATCGCTGATTTCTTGCACTTGCTCCAAGGAAAGAAAAGGTCATTCCACGAACAAATTCCCACATTTCCTCTGTAAAGTCCTGATAGATTTCTAATGCAAAATCGATGGCTTGATGGTTATAAAAGAGGGTAGCATCTGTCAGTCGAGATAACTCTTGACCAATAGTCATTTTCCCAGAAGCCGGAGCCCCAATGATGAAAATGTGCATCAAACCACCTCCCACTCACTTCTCAACAAGCCATATCTCAAATCATCACAGCGGTTATCTTGAGCATCCTTGCGATCTCGGATGCGAGCTTCAAGAGTAAATCCAAGCTTCTCTGCAACTCGTTGACTTTGGGTATTGTAACCAAAGCAAGAGAGTTCAATCTTGTGAAGATCTAGTTCTCTAAAAGCTATGTCAATCAAGGCACGCGCTGCTTCTGGCACATAACCTCGTCCCCAATAGTCTGGGTGCAAGGTGTAGCCAATCTCCAGTACATCGTCTTCGTGCCGATGGTTGAAGTCAACAGAACCAATGACTTTATCGGTTCCTTTGACGACAATCCCATAGCCAGATGGGAGATTTTCCTTTTGATTTCGTTCTGGAAGAATGTGCTCCAGATAATAAATCTCATCTTCCAAGGTCTTGACGGGCGGAAATCCTGCTGGATAGGCGACCTCTGGGAGACTAGCGTAGGCATGAATATCTTCGGCGTCAGTCACTGTACGAACTCGCAAGACGAGCCGTTCGGTTTCTAAGCGTTCTGGTAATTCAGCTCTTGACATTCTTCTCACCTCGCTTTCTACAAAAAATCGCCCCTGCCATCTACATGACAGGGACGAATGTATTTATCCGCGGTACCACCCAATTTCGGGCAGTTGCCCGCAACTCTCGTCTTTAAAACAAAAAGACACTTTTATTTCAATTTTTCATCCATTAGCAACCAGTTTTGACACATTTGTGGACTTCTCAGCGCCGCCACTTTCTGTAAAATGTGGGATTCAAAACACCTCTAATGGCTCTATTGTAGCAAGATTTTGACGGAAATGCAAGGCACAAGAAAGATTACTTGAACTTGATGCCATTTTCTTTCAATTTCTTGATGGTAGCTGGGCCGATTCCTTTCAAAGCAAGGAGTTCTTTTTCAGTCCAGTTTTTGAAATCTGAAGCAGACTTGATGCCTTCATCATAGAAGGTTTTGGCACGGTCAAGTGGAAGCCCACCCAAGTTTGCTGCAAAATCTTCTACAGAATTGGCTACTTTTTGAGCTTGCTCTTTGGTAGCTTCTACTGCTTGTTCAACCTTTTTAGAAACAGCCTTACCAGCTTGGCTTGCTGACTGTTCTGCACGTTTTACGACTTTTTTTGTCTCTTCTACAACCTTAGTCACAGTACTTGAAAAAGCACCTGCACGACGGAGGCTATTTCGTAATTGTTTTTTACGATTGAGTTTCTTTGACATGATAAAATCCTTTCAATAAAAAACCCCTGCTCTGACAAGGATTTAATATAAATATTCTATCAAGATTTTAGTAAAAAATCAAGAATCTTTCTCGTTTAATAATTTCGCTCACCAAACAAGCCTTCTGGCAAATCATGAAATCCCTTTCCTGCTTTGAAATTTTCAAACTTACCAAGCAAGAACTGATAAGCATCCAAACGACTTTCGTAGCGAATCATGGCATCTTTGGCACGCTCGTCTTGGTCTTCTTCGTAGACTTTTTGGCTTTCCTTATGCGCCATGTCGTTGATCATGATTTGTGTATTGACCCAAGCTTCAAATTCCTTCATAAATTCTTGTTCGTAACTCATTTTTTCTCCTTATTCTAATCCACGGAAATAGTCCGTATCAATCTCACGGTAGGGCTGAATATCCTGAACGTATTCCAACACACCTTGGAATTCTCCCTCTTCATCATGGACTGCTGCGTAGGTGATGTGGACAAACTTTCCTCGCGACTCAGACTTGAACCACATTTCATACTTGTCTTTGCTTCCCTCACGAAGCCCCTTCATGATGGTCTTGACCTTGTCCAAGTACTTAGGCGGATGGCAGAGTTCAACATTGCGCCCAACTTGGGACGGGGTCCGTTTGAAAATCATCTCATCAGCTGGCGTATTGTCATTGTAATACTGGAAAATATCGTCTTTATTGACAAAAGTAATCTCCATAGGGAGGTGATTGAGGATGAGATTAGCCTGCTCGACCGAGAGATAGCCATTCCCAAAAGCCTGTTGACTATGACGGTCCAGCACTGCTTCCTTTTCCTTAGGGGTAAAGGTAATGGTAAACTGTCCTTCTGGCGTATCGATAACTTGCTGAACTTGACCTTCTGCCGTATCTAGCTGTACAGGCTCCCCTGCACTATCTTCCTCAACAAAGCTCTGTCTTTCTGGCACCCATTTCTCAGACGGACGGATGATGGCATAGCCGTAGGTATCGCTCTCCTCCGCAATCTGAAGCCAGTCATCCTGAGTAAAGGACTCAAGGAGAATCATGAGAAGGATGGACTCTTCCTTGAAAATCATACTTTCAAACTCTGTCGCAAAGGCTTCAAAAGCTTCTTTTACACTGCTAATTGATATTTCTGGTAGTAACTTGGCTGTCGCTAAAGCTGTTTGAAAGAGTTCCCTGATCTGATCATCCACTCCCCACATAACTTTTGGAGGTGAATCGTGTCCATAGCGCTCCATGATAGGAAAGAAAAGTTCTTCCTTACGCTGGTAATGGATATCAAATTGACCTACAAGTCCCATCTGACGCACCAAACCCTTGTGCATCTCCGCAAGCATTTCTTCATCTTCAATAGACTCATATGTATCTAACAATCTCCGAATGCGAATCAAGGCCGCACGGAGGGCCAGATTTTCTTCCTTAAATACCCGAACTGGGTGGCCAGGGTGTTCGGTATCCTCTACTTCAACACCTTTGATAGCATTTTTAAAAAGATTGGCATGGACATCACAGAGTTCCATGACATCTTCAAAAGTGACGCCCGAGTCTGAGTTCATCAGCTCGTGCTCCATGAGGGAAATCTCTATGGCTGAGACACCCGCAAAGGTTGCATCAAAACGCTCCTGAACCGACTCAGGAGAGGCACCATTGTGCAATTCTAACAAAATATCCCGCAGGACATGAATTCGTTCATCTGCCATTAGTCTAACCCAATCACTTCATAGCCGTTTGCTTCCAGTGTGCGGACAATCTTGTCCATAGGAGTTCCTTCCAGCTTAGAACCCTGTTTGAGCGATACTTTACGACCAACTGTGTTGCGCATTAAGGGATTGGCAAGGGGTTTAAAACCAAGCTCGACTAAAATTTCCAAGACTTCTGGATGCTTGTCCACCACTTCTGCAACAGGAATTGACACATCGATGATATTGTCCATGACGACCTCCACTGAATGTTCTAAAATGATTTTACTGCTTATATTATACCATATGGAGAGAGATTAAAAAACTAGCAGTGGAGTTCCTGCTAGTTCTCTACGACTTGGATTACCATCTAAATAAGTTTAAAGAGCCAATCCAATATTTTAAATAATAGCTTGTAAAACAGCAATTGGACTGCAAAAGAGATGATCATCCACAGGAATTTCATAATTCCAATAATCGGTTTGATAAAAAGAATAGCAAGAAGTTCCAAAAAAATTTCATTTTCTATCCTCTGGCTTGATGAGCCACCGAGCCGTATCCATTAGCTTGTCTGCAATAAAAAGTTTTCCCAGACCAACAACGACATGGTCATCTTTCTTTATCGTTTTCATTACTTTTACACCTTGCATGGTCAAAAAGTAATTCCCGTAAGTTTTAGCTAGAGTTTTTATGAGTCCCATATTATCTTCCCTCGTTTAACTACACTTTCAAAATATTAACGATACCAGCCTTGCTGGCTATTGCTGAAAAATCGTTCTCTCTCACTCTTTTTATTTCCTATAATATCATACAAGTTGAATTTTATAAAGCTTTTTAATATAACTCTGGAAATATTCCGCCAGCATGTTTTATTGCCTTTTCCCCCACAAAAAAAGAGGGTTTCCCCTCCTTTTTAGTTCTTATCCAGATTGCGTAGCATCTCGTCAATCTTGTTTCCATATTCGATGGATTCGTCTTTGACGAAAGTCAAATCTGGGATTTTGTACAATTTCAAATTGCGACCAAGTTCACGTTTGATAGTACCAGTTGCTTTTTCAAGCCCGATTTGGGCTTTTTGATTATCTGAAGCAAGGTTACTCAAAATGGTATAGTAAACCTTGGCAACAGACAAGTCACCTAGCATCTGAACATCTGTGATGGTCACACCTTGGACACGCGGATCACGGACTTTCTTTTGCAAAATCTCATTGACTTCACGCTTGATTTCCATGCCCACACGATCCGTACGAAAATGATTTGCCATGATATTCCTTTCTCTACTTCGAACCAAAAGCTAGGCCAGCAGACCTAGCTATTTTTAAACTTCTTGATTTTTAATTCAAATTGAAACGAAGTTCAATTTGAACTCATCCGCTTCTTTCGCCGTGGTGAAAGTGATGGAACTGATTTATCAGTCCCATCACAGGGGATTTTTGAGACCCTAGGCTCAAAAATAAGCAATGAAACCATCGGTTTGCTTGCGTCCCTCACCACCTAAGAAAGGAGCAAAAAATCTTATCGTTTGATTTCTTCCATGACATAGGCCTCAATCACATCGTCAGTCTTGATGTCATTGTAGCCATCAATCATCAATCCACCTTCACGACCGTTTGTAACTTCTTTCACGTCGTCTTTGTAGTGTTTCAAGCTTGCGAGTTCGCCATCATAGATAACAACACCGTCACGGATAACACGGACTTTAGAGTCACGAGTAACCTTACCGTTGATAACCATGAATCCACCGATAGTTCCCACTTTAGACACCTTGAAGGTTTCACGAATAACTGCTTCACCGATAACTTTTTCTTCGAATTCTGGATCAAGCATCCCTTTCATGGCTTCTTCCATCTCTTCGATAACCTTGTAGATAATGCTGTGGAGACGGATTTCCACATCGTCAGCTTCAGCTTGTTGACGAGCTTGTGGTGTAGGGCGTACGTTGAAACCAACGATAAAGGCATTTGAAGCTTCGGCAAGAGTCACGTCAGATTCGTTGATGGCACCGACCGCAGAGTGAACGATGGTCACTTTGACACCTTCCACATCAATCTTTTGAAGTGAGGCAGAAAGGGCTTCAACAGAACCTTGTACATCAGCCTTGATGATAACGTTAACAGATTTGAGTTCACCAGCTTTAAGGGTATCAAAGAGGTTTTCAAGGCTGACACGTTGGGTAGCTTGACGTTGTTTCATAAGGGCACGTTTGGCACGCTCTTCACCTGCTGCACGCGCAGATTTTTCATCTTCGTAAACGGCAAAGTGATCCCCTGCCATTGGCGCTTCGTTCAAACCTGTGATAGAAACTGGTGTTGATGGTCCAGCAACCTTAACACGACGACCAAGGTCGTTGGTCATAGCACGGACACGACCGAAGGTATTTCCGACAACGATTGGGTCTTGAACATTCAAGGTACCTTGTTGAACAAGAAGGGTTGCGACCGCACCTTTTCCTTTATCCAAGCGCGCTTCGATAACTGTACCGATCGCACGCACTGTTGGGTCTGCCTTGAGTTCTTGGATTTCAGCCACAAGAAGGACTGTTTCCAACAATTCTTCAATGTTTTGATTGAATTTAGCTGAGATTTCAACAAATTCAGAATCTCCACCCCAAGCAGTTGACATAACTCCATGCTCTGCCAATTCACCGATAACGCGTTCTGGGTTGGCACCTGGTTTATCAATCTTGTTAATAGCTACGATAATTGGAACGTTGGCCGCTTTTGAGTGGTTGATGGCTTCGATAGTCTGAGGCATAACCCCGTCATCTGCCGCTACAACCAAGATGGTAATATCGGTAACAGATGCACCACGCGCACGCATAGATGTAAAGGCCGCGTGTCCTGGTGTATCAAGGAAGGTAATCTTCTTGCCATTTTCAACAATTTGGTAGGCACCGATATGCTGAGTGATACCTCCTGCTTCACCTGTCGCAACACGAGAGTTACGAAGGGTATCTAGGAGTGTTGTTTTACCGTGGTCAACGTGTCCCATGATGGTTACAACTGGTGGACGCTCAACCAATTCATCTTCATTGAGATAACCATCTTCGACAAAGAAACGTTCGATATCAGCATTATCCACTTCAACCTTTTGTTTGGCTTCGATACCATAATCCACCATGAGGAGTTCGATTGTTTCCCCATCCAAGGATTGGTTTTGTGTGGCCATGACACCCATCATGAAAAGTTTCTTAACGATTTCAGCTGGTTCACGTTTGATACGTTTTGCGATTTCCGCAACGGTCATACCATCTGTATATTCAAATTCTGTTGGCAATTCATGGAATTTACGTTCTGTAACAGGTTTTGGAGCCTGATTACGATTGTTCTTGTTATTGCCTTTTTTGTTCTTCTTGTTGTTATTCCAGTTACTATTTCTTTGATTTCTCACTTGATTTTGACTACTTCGATTCTTTTGTTGTTTTCTAGGACCATCTTCTTCGCGATCGTAATCGTCGCGTTCTTTGTCTGGTCGGGCTTGTTTTTTACGACGTGTATCCACTGCAACTTCTTTTTTCACAGGAGCTGTTTCAACCACTGCTTGAACTTGTTGCGCTTGTTCAGCTAACTTAGCAGCTTCTTCAAAGATTTCCTCTGGCTCCTTGCGTTTGTTAGCTTGAGCCAAGGCTTCTTTAGCAGCCTGAGTCTGCTTGAAACGTTCCTCACTTGAACGGGCATATTCTGCGTTTTGCTCTGCTTTCAATGCTGCCGCACGGGCCTTAAAGTCAATGCGTGGAGCCGCTTGATTTGGACGTTTGTCCTCTTGCTGACGGCGCTCGTTGCCACGATTTTGCTGACCTTGCTGTTTCTTAGCTTGGTCATTAAAGCGACGATTGTCGCGGTTTCCTTGACCTTGTTTTCCACCATTACGGCCGTCGTTTTTCTGACGGTTTCCGTTTTGTTGTTGGTCACGGTTATTGCCCCTATTTTGCTTGCGTCGTTCTGCCTGCTCTTTGGCACGAGCTTCACGCTCAGCCTTAAAATTACGGCTTTGCGGTTTAGCTGCTACTTTGTCTGCCTTCGGAGCGACTGGCTCAGCCGGTTTTGCCCCTTCCTTAGCTACAGCTGTTTTTGCTGGCTCAGATTTCTCGACTTTCTTTTCTGCACTTGCTTTTGGTACTGCAGGTTTTGCTTCTGCTTTCGGAGCAGCTGCAGGCTTAAAGCTGGCAGCGATTTTTGCAGCGACAGCTTCTTCCACACTTGATGAGTGGCTTTTCACATCCAAGCCCAACTCTTTTGCACGCGCTACAACTTCTTTACTTTCTTTTCCAAGTTCTTTTGCGATTTCGTACAATCTTTTCTTAGACAAATCATGTCCTCCTCTTCTATTCCATAAGAGACCTCATTTTCTTTGTAAATCCAGCATCTGTTACAGCCAAAACCTTTCTCGATTTCCCGACTGCTATGCTTAATCCCAGTGTTGAAAACACGGTTACAATTTCTACTTGATAATAATGACTTTTATCTTGAATCTTCTTGGTCAGATTGGGTCCTGCATCATAGGCTAGAAAGACCAACTTGGCCTTTCCATCTTGAATGGCCTTGACCACCAATTCTTCACCCGATATGATACGCCCTGCTCGCTGAGCGAGTCCCAAGAGATTGCTTATCTTTTGCTTATTCAAGTCCTAACTCTCTTCTTTTCACTTTGTGATCCACATAAGCGATCAACTCGTCATAAAAGCTTTCTTCCACTTCCATGTCAAAGCTACGGTTAAAGACCTTCTTCTTTTTAGCCTCTATGGCTTCTTTATTGTCTAGCTTGATATAAGCGCCGCGGCCATTGGCCTTGCCTGTCGGATCGATAAAGACTTGTCCTTCCTTGTTCTTGACAATGCGGAGCAAATCACGCTTATCAATCACTTCATTAGAGACAACAGACTTGCGCAAAGGGATTTTTCTTGTTTTCATCTTTCCCTCCTCTAGCAGCTTTTATTCTTCTACAGTATCGTTTTCTGCTTCCAAATCTACTGAAGCAGTCTCTTCCATGGCTTCAAATTCACTAGCAGACTTGATATCGATACGGTAACCAGTCAAGTGAGCTGCCAAGCGAACGTTTTGCCCACGACGACCGATTGCAAGAGAAAGCTTGTTATCAGGAACAACCACCAAGGCACGTTTGCTGTCGTTTTCATCAAAGATAACTTGGTCAACTTCAGCAGGAGCAATGGCATTGTAGATAAATTCAGCTGGATCTGCTACCCACTCGATAACATCGATATTTTCTTCGATTGGTACCATACGGTCGCTCTTGGCATCGTAACGAGCTGGGTGGAATTTGCTGGTAATCTTCTTAATATTCGCTCCACCACGTCCAACGATTGTTCCGATAGCATCCACGTTTGGATTATGACTACGAACTGCAACCTTCGTACGGTCACCTGCTTCACGGGCCACGCTCATGATTTCAACAGTTCCATCATAAACTTCTGGAATTTCTTGCTCCATCAAGCGTTTGATCATTTCTGGATGGCTACGGCTAACAAAGACGTTGACGCCACGAGGGTTGTCTTCAACCTTGTAAACATAAACTTCAATACGATCATGAGAAGCAAAAACTTCACCAGGAATTTGGTCTTGTTTTGACAATTGGGCTTCGATGCTGCCGAGGTTGACATAGATAAAGCGGTTGTCAAAGCGTTCTACTGTACCAGACATGATTTCTTGCTCATGTTCTTTGTAAGTATTGTAAGTGATGGCACGTGTTTGCTTGCGCATTTTTTCCATGATGGTTTGTTTGGCAGATTGAGCTGCTACACGACCAAACTCAGCAGGTGCTTCTTCAAACTTGATCTTGTCACCAAGCTCGTAGGCTGAATTAATGGCAAGAGCATCTTTCAAGCTGATTTCCAAACGGCTATCAAAGACTTCATCCACAACTTCACGAACAGTATAGACTGTGAAATCACCTGTTTTTTCATTGAAATCAATAGCTACGCTGTCTGATTGACCATAGCGTCTGCGATAAGCGGAACGAAGCGACTCTACTACTGCGTCGATGATGTCTTCTTTTTTGATTCCCTTGTCTTCTTCCAAAATGCGGAAGGCCTCTAGCATTTCTTTACTCATGTTTTCTTCACTTTTGAATCCTCAAAAGCTATCCTTTCTTTTTCTATAATTTTACTGCTAAACGTGCTTTTGATACTAAACTGTATGGAATTTGGACCGTTTTCTTACGCGTCTTGTCCATATATTCCATGATCAACTCGTCCTCTTCGAAGGCCAACAAGGTTCCTTCAAAGACCTTTTGCTTATCGATGGCTTGGTAGAGCCCGACATGGATGTATTTCCCAACCGCTCCAGCGACGGCATCCTTGGTTTTTAAAGGACGTTCCAAGCCTGGACTGGTGATTTCTAGGAAATATTGTTCTGGGAAGGGATCTGGCTTGATGGTGTCTAGGACAGGACTGATAATTTCTGTCAAGTCTGCCGTGTCGTTCAAGGTAATTCCTTCAGGTTTATCTACAAAAATACTGAGAATCATGTCACTGCCAATCTTTCCATACTCGATATCCACGAGTTCGAAAGGCGCTTCTATGACAGGTTCTACAACTTCTCTGACTAATTCTACGATTGTTGCGATTGCGTCCACCTCCTCATAAGCAAGAGGCGAAGATATTTCCCCGCCTCTCTTTCTCATATTCTTACTCTTAGTATAGCACATTTGCCAACTTATGTAAAGCAAAAGCACTTATACAGCCTGATTTCAGGCTATTTCTTAAAATTCTGCCTCAACACGGTAGATAACTTGCCCCTTGTTGGAGAATTTTTGCTCGTATTCTGTCATGACATTGCCTTCAAAATCACTGGCATGCAAATCTAGCCAGACACCATTAAGTTTCATGCCATACTGAGAAAAACTCACTAGGCTGTACTCAAACAAGCCACGGTTATCCGTCTTGAAATGAATTTCTCCATTTTCAGGCAAGATACGCTTGAAGGTATCCAAGAAGGTTTTGTAGGTCAAACGACGCTTTTCATGGCGTTTTTTAGGCCATGGATCTGAAAAGTTCAGATACAAGCGATCAATCTCACCATCTTCAAAATAATCAGTCAAATCAGAACCATCTACCCACAAGAGCTTGATATTAGGCACACCAACTTCAAGAACCTTGTCTAAAGCGTAACTCAAAACTGACTTTTGAATATCAATCCCGATATAGTTGATGTCAGGGTTTTGCTTGGCCATACCTGAAACAAAGGCACCCTTTCCACTTCCAACTTCCACATGAATGGGATTATCATTGCCAAACAAGTCCCGCCATTTTCCCTTGGCTTCCAAGGGATTGAGGACCACATACTGGGGATTTGCCTCTAGTAATTCTGTCGCCCCTTTACGATTTCTAACTCTCATCTTCTCTTTCCATACTTGTCTCGGAAGTGACGCAAGCCATGGATCTCCCGATTGACATTTTCTAAATCTTGGTTCATATAATACTTGGAAATCTGGCTCAAATAAGACAATTGACCGTACCAATACAATTTATTTAATACCGTTTGATTGTACTTGTAACCGTAGTAGGTCAACCATTCCTTCCACTGATGTTCTGGAATATAATGGCAGAGCATATGGGCCACATCAAACATGCGGTCGGTCAAGCGAACCGAATCCCAATCCACCAAATAAATCAAGCCACTGTCTGTCTCAATCCAATTACTATGTCGTACATCTCCATGGACAATGGTCGCATGGTCCTCTCTAAATCCTGGAATAGTCTGACGTAAATCAGCCATCACTTCACTGATAAAATGATTTTTACGCAAAGCATCTGGAGCCGTTTCCTGCCAAGACTGCAGTAAATCTACAGGTGTTTCCATGGCATAGCCCAAACGACTCAACTGTGTCATCAAAGGACGTGAGCGATGAAGACGGGTTAAAATATTGACGATTTGTTTACGATTCATATCATAGGGGGTCAATATCTTGCCTGTCAACCATTCTTGAGCACACATATCACGCCCATCTGCCAAACGGCGACTCCATAATAATTGTGGAGCAATTTGTTCTCTAGCTAGACCAGGTAGGATTGGAGAGGTGTTCATTTTTACAAAGATGCGCTTCCCATCAGGATAGCTACCCATATAAGCCTTGCCACTCTTCCCAGGTATGGGAGTCAGTGTTAGCTCATTATCACCCAAATCCATTTCTTTCCTCCGTATAAAGTTTCCTTACTATTCTACTAGTTTTTGGCCTATTCGTCAACCGCTCCAGACCCGATTCTCAAAGAAAAGCCTCTAGATTGGCTTGGGTATCATTATAGAAAGAAAAAGGTAAGCACAATCTCCTACTTACCTTTTCATAATTTTTATAAATAATATAGGAGTGGCAAACTGTTGTAAAACATATGGACTAGAGTAGAAACCCATAGGTTTTGGCTCTTTTTATAAGCAAAGCCCAGTAACAAGCCTCCAAGTAGATAATAGAAAAACGAAGGCACATCATAAGGTTCATGCATGAAAGAAAAGAGAGAGGAAGTCAGTACAAGTCCTAGCCAAGAATTGTCAAAAACCGCACCCTGAAGAAGTCCTCTAAACAGGAGTTCCTCCTGGATAGGTGCCAAAACTGTAGCACTAACAATAAAAGAAAGCGAAAATCCTTTACTAGCTTCCTCAAGGTGTTGATCCGAAGCACCAGAAACAACTGAGAAAAAAGCATGATAGCTAATACTTACAAGCACAGTGAGAAGAAAAATTCCAATGAACAGCAAGAGTTGTTTCCTGCTTAACATCCCAAAAGAAATCATGTCAAACCATTTCGCATAGCCAAAACTAAGGAAAAGCAAGAGACTCTTTATAATAATGAATGTGTACTGGTGTTGAAAATAATCTCCTTGATTGATGGAATATCCCGCTGCACCAAGGATTGCAAATACTAAAAATCCCAAAAATAAGGCATGACACTTATTGAAAATGGCCATAAAACTATCCTCCTCAACAAACAGACTTCCTACACGTCATTCTTTAGTTCTAGCCTTTCCAAAACAAACCATTTTAGCAACCAAAATCCGACCACATAGCCAGCCCCTAAGAAGATAGCCATTAAAGCTAGCATGGGATTCAGGGAATTAAAGACCACCGCAGACACAAAGGTTAGCACAAAAACGTTAAAGGCAATGGTGTCAGAAGCCAAGACTAGAATATAGGGTGTCAACCAGTCTAAGGTTTTGGAATCTAGGAAAAATAAGTGTTTATACATGATAACCTCCCCTTGCCAGACCATAGGTTAGTCCCATATAAAACAAGCTACTTTTTATAATACTTCAAGCCCCAAATGAGCAGAAGCATGATGATCAAGCAGAGAATGGCACCAATGTAAGCAATTAATTGTTGGTAGAATTCTCCTGCTGTGATACCTCTATACAAACAGATAATGGACATAAAACCTGTCAAGCCTATGAACATGAGTTGATTGGTTCTAGGACTAACCAAATCATCATCTTCAAACTCTCTTATCCTCATTTCCCTAGTGAGGTAAACAGTGACCAAAATAGAAGCCAAGTTAATAACCACTAAAAGAAATTGGAAAACCAATGAAAAATTTAAAAACTGACGAGATAGAAATAGATAAGTAGAGATAAGCAAGGGCAACTGACCTAAGAACAATCTCGCAAGGAAGATGTTTCGTTTTTTAGCAAGAAACGTTTTCATTTCTTTGCTCCTTTCTTTTTAGTTAAAGCAAAATAGATCACAACCGCAATCATATAGGCTATGGTATAAAATAGATGATACCAAGCACTCTCCCTAAGCGGATATAGAAAGATGGACATGATCAAATACAAGATGAAAATGACAAATATTTTTTTCTTCATAAAATTTCCTCCTGAATCTTTGTTGAGCAAGAACCTTTACACTGCCAGTATAGCACTCATTTTGACCTTGGATTACTCAAATCATAAATGGTCATCAAAACCTCTTGAATTGTTAAAAAATTTAAAAAGCAAGCATGAAAAACATACTTGCCCTTTACACCATATTGATACCAACTTAATTTGTAGATTTTTTATCCTGCTATCACATATCATTTTGACAGGCGAAACAATATTAAAGAAACTCCCCTGTAGATTAAACTAGCGATAAAAAATCTTTTTATCTAATTAGATCTATCTTTATTCTTCTTTGGAGATTTTAAAAATTTTTTCCTAATTAAAGAAGTAATAAAAGAAACAAACATACCAACAACAAAAGCAATAAGAAAACTTTTGAAATCCATAATTACCTCCAAGTACAGCTCCTCTACATACAAGCTCAAGCCTTTAAGCAACTATAATAGCCAATTGTAACATTGTTTTTGCATTCACGAGGAATACCTCTTTTTACTTTCGTCCTATTACAACCTTAATAAGATTAGTATACTACTATTTTTTAAAATTTTCCATCCAAATCATAAATGGTCATCAAAACATCTTGAATTGTTAAAAATAAAAAAAGCAAGCATGAAAAACATACTTGCCCTATGGAAACTTAACAATGTGAAAATACAAAATCGAAAACTATTCACCCTTACTTCCGTCTGTTCTCATAGATTCTCATGATTGCAACAAGGATAGCAGCTGTCCCACTTGCCAAAGCGATAAGGGTAATGATAATGTTGAGGATTTCAGGCGTCCTCCCTATTCTGTTGATAAGACGGAGTAGGGATATAACTGTCAGCTGAATCAGGAGTATTGATTCTACTCTTACCAATGAAGTCAGTTGATTTTCAACTGCATATAAAAAGGCTGGTAACATAACACAGGCTATAGCAATCACAAACAGATTGCTCCCTGTTTCTTCTCCCTTGTTCACCACGGAAATCATGAGAAGATTCGATGCTATAATCAACGTAGAGCAGATGATAAAAAAGGATTTCTTATTCATTTAATATACCTCACATACTCTGGTAAAAGTCAGGCTCGATAAAGACAAACTTTATCTGTTAACTTCTGCTAATTGAAACATTGTTTTTGTATTCACGAGGAATGCTTTTTTTATTTTCGTCCTGTTAGAATACCGTATGCTTGTACTCCATCAAGCAACCCCATTCCATTAGATAGTATGTTGTCTAGCTCCTCCATCTTTTCATCTGAAAATGTTATTTTTCAGCGTTGATTGCTTTTTCATAGGTCGCTATCGTCCTTGACAACACCATCTTCCCAAACTCTTCTCCAAGTAACTTCTTTTTACTCGCCATTTTCCCCCTTTATTTTACATTTTTTAGTACTGTTTCAGTTTTTTTAATTATTATTTCCCCTTCTCGTCGTCTTCTTTTTTATATTCGTTTAGTGCTTTTACGCCTTCACCATAAATGAAAAAACCTAAACCTAAAGAAAACGGTGTTCCAACTATTTGTACAACTTTTGCCCACCTTGGGTCAAAATCTTCTGAAAAATAGACAAGAACCACATTAATTAGGAGTGCAACGATTAAAAAATATGCTCCCCCGTTCGCAATGCTATGCACTGCTCTTTTAATTTTTCTACTCTTTTTCATTGTATTTTTCCGTTCGTATTTTTCTTGTTTCTACTTCCGCTAATACTAACTATTTACCATTAATACTAACTATTTACCATGCTTTTTTACCTATACATCAACTACTATTTAATTCTCTAAAAGTGGTTAGTTTTCTCCTCTATAAGAGTTGGTATTCCACTTTCGGATACAATCTTAACAATGTTAGTATACTACTATTCTTTGAAATTTTCCATCCAAATCATAAATAGTCATCAAAACATCTTGAGGCGTTAAAATAATCGAAAAAGAAAGCATTTCGGAAATACTTGACCTTTTATCATTCAGTTCATATACAGTTATAATCTTTTATATATAAAATAAATACACCTATCTTCTCACTCTTGTCTATAGGCAAATGTTAGCTATATGTTATTACAAACAAATAGTATCATTTCACCTGTTTACCATCTATTTTTATTTATGAATTTTTTGTTTCACTTTAATCATTACAGAAGCCATAAAAAACGCGACAGCCAGTCGAAGCAGTTGGTAACTTTCTTCCTCTCCTGTTTTCGGTAATAATTTTTCATTCGAAGTAATAGATTCGCTTACATAATCAGCATCCTTAACATCAGTTAAAGAAGTTTTATTTTCTTGAGCAACATCAAAAATAGGTTTGGGAGTTTCCAATTGATTCTTATTGTCTAACATTGCTAAATTGTCAGATTGAGTAGTTTTAGCTTTAGAAGTTGAATTTGTACTCTCCACTTTCCCACTATTTTCACTATTAGATTTGGGATTATCATTGGATATTTTCATTTCGGTTCTTTTTTCATCACTCATACCTTTGCTGTCACTCACAACTTTGTCACTAATACTCATGCTGTCATTTCTGGTTTTCTCATCACGGACACTTTCAGTTACTGTCTCTTCAGAAGATTTCACTGTCTCCGCTTGCTTAGGTGAGTTTCTCGAGTACATATAATCATACACCTGTTGTGCAGTTGCTCCGCCACCAACCCATCCAGATATCGGATGTCCATTTTTTAAATACAAAATTGTTGGTGTTCCTGGAATACCGACTTTTTTAAATAGAAACTCTCTCGCTTCCCCATCAAAATCCTTACCATCCAAATCATAATACTCTAACTTCTTTTCAATCAAGTTATTAATTTCTTTCAATTCAGGAGAAAATTGACGACAATGAGAGCAAGTTTTTCTACCAAAATAAATAGTATGTTCCAATTGGTCCTCTGTAAAAGATTGACGTACAGCTTCAATATCTACCTTTTTAAAGTCCGCAACATTCTGTTCATACTCTTCGGGAGTTACAACGGAAGGTTTATGCTCCACCTTTTCCTTAGCCGATGGCAAATCTGGTGCCACAACAGAACTATCATTCGCCTGGATAGATGAAGTAGTAGGCTGTTCTTCTGCATATACAACACCCGTAGTAATAGATGCAAATACAAGTGGTACAAGTAATAGCGATTTTATCTTTTGTTTCTTCATAAGAATACTCCTTTACATTTGTTATCTTTATCTTACCTTATTTAAGATTACAAATTCATATAAATCTTAAATGGTCATCGAAACATCTTGAATTGCAAAAAATTCATTATAAAAGGGTAAGTATTTCAAAAACACTTACCCCTTTATACTTCATCAAGCTCTACTTTTTATAATACTTCAAGCCCCAAATGAGTAAAAACATGACAACCAAGCAGAGAATAGCGCCAATATAAGCGATTATTTGTTGGTAAGATTCTCCTGCTGTAATACCTCTATACAAACAAATGATAGACATAAATCCTGTCAAGCCGATATACATAAGTTGATTGGTTCTAGGACTAACCAAATCATCATCTTCAAACTCTCTTACCCTCATTTCCCTAGTGAGATAAACAGTAGCCAAAATAGAAGCCAAGTTAATAACTACTAAAAGAAATTGGAAAACTACGGAAAAATTTAAAAACTGACGAGATAGAAATAGATAAGTAGAAACAACCAAAGGTATCTGTCCGAACAACAACCTCACTAAGAAAACATTGTGTTTTGTTGCAAATATTTTTTTCATTACTATCTCCTTTCCTATGCTAACAGGTAAGTGCACCACCAATCCCACCTAGCACAGCACCAATTGCTCCTGTTCCTATAGCATATGGTCCCAATAGAAATGTCGAACCATAAGTTGTTGCATACCCATCAAGTGCGCCATATGCAATCCCTGCTCCACAAGCAATTGTTCTTCCCCAATCAATATCTCCACCTTCAACGCAAGCAAGCATTTCATTATCCATAACAGAAAATTGTGACATCATTTTTGTATCCATGATAAATACTCCTTTTTTATTTTTAATTTTTGTCCTGTTGCAACCTTGACAGTTTAAGTATAGCACTGTTTTTAAAATTTTCTTATCTAAATCTTGAATTGTCATCGAAACGTCTTGAATTACTCAAAGAGTACAATCTTCTCAATCAATCTGTTCAGTTTTTATTTCATTTCCCAATAATTATTTTTACTCCACTATTTTTAGCTAAATACCCTATGTAGAAAAGTGAGCAAGAATGGTAAGTTTGCGATGATATTATTAACAATATGAATCGAATAAGAAGGATAGATACTCTTCGTATAACGTGTTAGACAGGCAAATAGACAGCCCACTGCCGTATAGACAAAAATATCTGCAAGACTTGGCAAGCTAGAAAAGTGAGGCAAGGCAAATAAGAATGACGGAAAGAGAAGATCCAGCCCCCACCTCGAATTCTTAAAGAAGGCATGTTGAAGCAATCCCCTACATACCAATTCTTCCATCAGAGGCCCTAGTACGATTAAGGTTAGGTAAACACCAAACTCCGCAAAATTTGTCTCACTATAGGCAATAAACAAATTCCACCCTTCATTGGTTCCCTGAACGTGTTTAGCTGTCAGATAGTTAAAGCAGATAAGCACAACAGCTGCTAACACCGTCATAACAGAATAGCTCAACCACTTTTTCCTAGGGATACGAAAGAGATAAGCATGACCCGACCTGACTAAAATCCAAATCATCAGGCCGATAAAGAGAAGGCTGATGATGTTTCGAATCCAGATAAGATTTCCTACCCAAGACGAAAACTCCCAATAATTTCTCCAAAATTGGGTTGTCCAAGACAGTCCGAAAAAAAGAAACAAATAAGAAAGAATTGCACTCGTTTTGAAAAGAATGGGGTGTTTTTTCATAGCAATCCTCCCTTAATAGCTTTTTTATCCCATTTTACATAAATGAAATCCTGCCCCTATGTACCCAATATCATGATAACCACGTGGACAATAACCACTGACAGGAAATGGACCCATGTTTTTCAATGGAAACGGATAAGGATTAGGTAAAGTGTTACTAGGGTCATAATGTCCAATATTTTCATTTATATCTCCACCTTCAACGCAAGCAAGCATTTCATTATCCATAACAGAAAATTGTGACATCATTTTTGTATCCATGATAAATACTCCTTTTTTATTTTTAATTTTTGTCCTGTTGCAACCTTGACAGTTTAAGTATAGCACTGTTTTTAAAATTTTCTTATCTAAATCTTGAATTGTCATCGAAACGCCTTGAATTAGCTTTTTATTTCAAATCACCTCTAAATTTTTTAAAAAAAGATAATTTCTAATCACTTTTTTACCATTCAGGAAATTTCAATGACTATTCAAGATTTTATAAAATATGAACTTATTATTATGGCATAATATATCTATCTACTATATGAAAGGACTTGCCAATGACTTCTTATAAACGTACATTTGTTCCTCAAATAGATGCGAGAGACTGTGGTGTCGCTGCCTTAGCCTCGATTGCTAAATTCTATGGTTCAGATTTTTCTCTAGCTCACTTGAGAGAACTTGCAAAGACCAATAAGGAAGGGACGACTGCTCTTGGCATTGTAAAAGCCGCAAATGAAATGGGATTTGAAACAAGACCTGTTCAAGCAGATAAAACGCTCTTTGATATGAGTGATGTCCCCTATCCATTTATCGTTCACGTTAACAAAGAAGGAAAACTCCAACATTACTATGTTGTCTATCAAACAAAGAAAGACTATCTGGTTATTGGTGATCCTGACCCTTCTGTAAAAATCACCAAAATGTCAAAAGAACGCTTTTTCTCTGAATGGACTGGAGTAGCTATTTTTCTAGCTCCCAAACCCAGCTATCAACCCCATAAAGATAAAAAGAATAGTCTACTAAGCTTCCTTCCTCTGATTTTCAAACAAAAATCTCTCATTGCTTACATTGTTCTCTCAAGCTTATTGGTCACGATTATCAATATCGGTGGTTCTTATTATCTCCAAGGAATCTTGGATGAATACATTCCAAATCAGATGAAATCAACTTTAGGAATCATCTCAGTTGGTCTGGTTATAACCTATATCCTCCAGCAAGTCATGAGTTTCTCCCGAGATTATCTCCTAACTATTCTGAGTCAGAGATTAAGCATTGATGTGATTTTATCCTATATCCGCCATATTTTTGAACTTCCTATGTCTTTCTTTGCGACACGTCGTACAGGAGAAATCATTTCACGCTTCACAGATGCTAACTCTATTATAGATGCCTTGGCTTCTACTATTCTTTCTCTTTTTCTGGATGTTTCTATTCTGATTCTTGTAGGGGGCGTCTTACTGGCACAAAACCCTAATCTCTTCCTTCTTTCTCTTATTTCTATTCCTATATACATGTTCATCATCTTTTCTTTTATGAAGCCTTTCGAAAAAATGAACCATGATGTCATGCAAAGTAATTCTATGGTTAGCTCTGCCATTATCGAAGATATCAACGGGATTGAAACCATCAAGTCGCTCACAAGTGAAGAAAATCGCTATCAAAATATAGACAGCGAATTTATAGATTATTTGGAAAAATCCTTTAAACTCAGTAAATATTCTATTTTACAAACGAGTTTAAAGCAGGGAACAAAATTAGTTCTGAATATCCTTATCCTATGGTTTGGCGCTCAATTAGTCATGTCAAGTAAAATTTCTATCGGTCAGCTGATTACCTTTAACACACTTCTTTCTTACTTTACAACTCCTATGGAAAATATTATCAACCTCCAAACCAAACTCCAATCTGCGAAGGTCGCTAATAACCGTTTGAACGAAGTCTATCTAGTCGAATCTGAATTTCAAATTCAAGAAAACCCTGTTCATTCACATTTTTTGATGGGCGATATTGAATTTGATGACCTTTCTTATAAGTATGGTTTTGGACGAGATACCTTAACAGGTATTAATCTCACGATTAAACAAGGAGATAAGGTTATCCTAGTTGGAGTCAGTGGTTCTGGTAAAACAACTTTAGCCAAAATGATTGTCAATTTCTTTGAACCTTACAAAGGACATATTTCCATCAATCATCAGGATATTAAAAACATTGATAAAAAAGTCTTGCGCCGTCATATTAATTACCTTCCCCAACAAGCCTATATCTTTAATGGCTCTATTTTGGAAAACTTAACCTTGGGCGGTAATCATATGATTAGCCAAGAAGATATTCTAAAAGCTTGCGAATTAGCTGAAATCCGTCAAGACATTGAAAGAATGCCTATGGGTTATCAAACTCAGCTCTCTGATGGAGCTGGTCTATCAGGAGGACAAAAGCAACGAATCGCTCTCGCTCGTGCTCTTTTAACTAAATCTCCTGTTTTAATACTAGATGAAGCTACTAGCGGTCTTGATGTCTTGACTGAGAAAAAAGTTATAGATAATCTTATGTCCCTAACTGATAAAACCATTCTCTTTGTAGCCCATCGTCTCAGTATAGCCGAACGAACCAACCGTGTCATTGTTCTTGACCAGGGGAAAATCATTGAAGTTGGTAGCCACCAAGAGTTAATGCAGGCGCAAGGTTTCTACCATCATCTATTCAATAAATAAGGAGAATGTCATGAATCCTAATCTTTTTAGAAGCGTCGAGTTTTATCAGAGACGTTACCATAACTATGCGACAGTGTTAATTATACCTCTTTCATTACTATTTACTTTCATCTTGATTTTCTCCCTTGTTGCTACAAAAGAAATTACTGTCACTTCCCAAGGAGAAATCGCCCCTACAAGTGTCATTGCATCTATTCAGTCAACCAGTGATAATCCTATCCTTGCTAATCATTTAGTGGCAAATCAAGTAGTTGAAAAAGGTGACTTACTCATCAAATACTCTGAAACAATGGAAGAAAGTCAGAAAACTGCCTTAGAAACTCAAGTACAAAGACTTGAGAAGCAAAAAGAAGGACTTGGAATTTTGAAACAAAGTTTAGAAAAAGCGACTGATCTTTTTTCTGGCGAGGATGAGTTTGGCTACCATAATACCTTTATGAATTTTACTAAACAATCCCATGATATTGAACTGGGTATCACAAAGACTAACACCGAAGTTTCAAATCAAGCCAATCTTGCCAATAGCAGTTCATCAGCCATCGAACAAGAAATTACAAAAGTTCAACAACAAATTGGAGAATATCAAGAGTTGAGAGATGCTATCATAAATAAAAGAGCACGCTTACCAACTGACAATCCGCACCAGTCAATTTTGAATCGTTATCTTGTAGCCTCACAAGGACAAACACAAGGAACTGCAGAAGAGCCATTTTTATCTCAAATTAATCAAAGTATTGCAGGTCTGGAATCATCTATCGCAAGCCTCAAAATTCAGCAAGCTGGTATCGGAAGTGTAGCAACTTATGACAATAGTTTAGCGACCAAAATTGAAGTACTTCGTACTCAATTTTTACAGACAGCTTCTCAGCAACAACTAACCGTGGAAAATCAATTAACAGAATTAAAAGTACAACTAGATCAAGCGACACAGCGCTTAGAAAACAATACCTTAACCGCTCCAAGTAAAGGTATCGTTCATCTGAACAGCGAATTTGAAGGTAAAAATAGAATTCCAACTGGTACAGAAATTGCTCAAATATTCCCTGTCATCACAGATACAAGAGAAGTACTAATCACTTACTACGTATCTTCTGACTATCTACCTCTACTAGATAAAGGACAAACTGTAAGATTAAAACTGGAGAAGATTGGAAATCACGGCATTACCATCATCGGCCAACTTCAGACAATTGATCAAACTCCTACCAGAACAGAGCAAGGTAATCTCTTTAAATTAACCGCTCTTGCAAAACTATCTAATGAGGATAGTAAACTCATCCAATACGGCTTACAAGGTCGCGTCACTAGTGTAACTGCAAAGAAAACATATTTTGATTATTTCAAAGATAAAATGTTAACCCATTCTGATTAATTTTCAGATAACACTCTAGAACTATTTATTATCTTATCAAAAAGGAGAATCATAACATGGATAAGAAACAAAACCTAACTTCATTTCGAGAACTAACAACTACCGAACTCAACCAAATTACAGGTGGAGGATGGTGGGAAAAACTCTTACATGAAACAATTTTAAGTAAATTTAAAATCACAAAAGCACTTGAACTACCTATTCAGCTATAAAAAATAAGACCGAGTAACAAGAACTCTCGGTCTTATTTTTTATCATTCTGTATGTATTATAGTAAACACCTGACGAAAGACTTGATTTTGGCAGGTGGTATTTAGACTGGTATTAGGATGACTTTCCACAATTTTCATAACGGTATAGAGACCAACTCCTCTCTCCTCCCCTTTAGAACTTGCTCCAAAGGAGAAGATTTCAGAAAGATCGATGCTCTCTTCTTTGATGGAGTTTTCAATGATAAAGGTCTCCTGTGCTCCATTTTTAAAAAAAGCGATTGAAACATGAGGTTGACTAGCCTCTGCACTGGCTTCAATAGCATTGTCACAAAGGATAGACACAATGGTTAGAAAATCAAGCAGACTCATCCCCTCAACCTGAATCTCCTCAGGAACTTCGACATTAAAGATAATCTTCTTATCTCTCGCTTTTAGAAATTTCCCTGCTAGGAGACTTTTGAGGGCACGGTCACGAATATTCACCAATCTGCCCAGGTCATATTTATTGTCCTGCAATTTTTCACTAGAATCCTTTAAGACCGAGTCGTAAACCTCTTTTATCTGTTCCATATCCTCCTCTTCAATGCCCAGACGTAAGCTGGTCAAAAGATTGGTATAGTCATGGCGAAAACTCCGAACTTCCTTGTAAAGTTCCTCTATATGCCGACTATAGCGTTCCATATCTCTATAGCGCAAGACCTGCTCTCGGTTCAGTTTTCCCTGAAGTTTTTCCTTCAAATAGGTATCTAATTTCTTGATAACCCCCATAAAAAAGAGTAGATAAAATACTAGAATGAAATGGCGAACTGTCGTTGATTGAATACCTTGTCGGTATTCAAGGTAAGATAGACTTTGCATCACTAGATAATAAGCCCCCATTACCCAGTTAATCTTAGTAAGAGACTTTTGAAAACCTTTATCTAGAAACTCCTTTCTCAATCTAGTGAAATCATAGTCTAACCATTTCAAAAAGACTAAAACTATGAAGCAAACGAATATCATAATCAATAAAAAGATAGGATTGCCATCCCCATCTACAATTCCTTGCCCCAAAAATGGAAGCACAAAATAGGAAACACCTCTGTAAAAGAGCTCTACTAATATCATTGGGAAGAGACCATAAAAAATAAGGATTTTTTTAGGAAGCCCTCTTAACAATAAGAAAGATAGACCTATACCGAACAAAGGTTCTATAAAATAGGACAAATATTCACTTACATCCAAAAATTGAAAAGTCGCAAAAATGGCCCCTAGAAGAAATTTCAGAAGAAAAGCTTTAAAAATCCTCTCAAAAGTGAGACCAATTCCATCTACCTTAAAGAAAATGACAATTTCTAATCCATTAATAACAAGAAAATACAACAATATCCAAGCAATGTTCATAAACTCTCCTAACTCAGTGTAAGTTATTGATAGCCTCAGACACTTCCCTGACCTTATAACGCGCTATCATACAGCTCCCACCATTGGGAAAGAAAAGCAGTTTTTCTTTCTTATCCAAACGCACCACATTGGCAGGATTAATGAGAAAAGAGCGATGGCACTGCAAGAGACGGGGTTCCTGCTTGAAAACCTCCTCTAGACTAGCTGTAAATTCCAACCTGTCTGTCTTGGTATAGAGAATAACACGATGGGCTCTGGGCGATGTTTCAAGATAATAAACCTCTTTAAAAGGATACTGGAATTGGGCAAATTTTGATTTAAAGTAAAAGCAATCTTCCGCCAGACTTTTACTATCTTGACTATTGGCATAGAGGAGGGCTGTCTCGATACGAGATTCAAACTCCTCTGCCGAAAGAGCCTTATCAATGTAGTCCAAAGCAGACACTTGGTAGCGAAAGGACAGGGGCATAAACTCCGAGTGAGTCGTCAAAAAGACAATCAGGGCATAAGGATCCCGATTCCGAATCTTTCTAGCCACTTCCAGACCCTTCATCTCCTCATTTCGAATCTCAATGTCCAAAAAGAATAGCTGATGGGCCCCCTTCTCATGCACATCTGCCAGTAGCTGGTCTGGCTTACCAAAGACCTCAAAAGAGCTAGGAATGATATGATGTTCCTTCAAAAGTTTCTCAATGGTCGTTTCAATTCTAGCTTGTTGGGAAAAATCATCTTCTAAAACAAATATTCTCATCTTCTTACTCTCCTTGTTTCAACCATTTTTGACGAATTTCTCTATAGCGACGTCTAGCATACTTGACAGCGTATTGACCTTCTTCTCCAAGAAAAAGGATTCTTTCTTGAAAATCAATCGATTTTACTTTATCAAGATTGACCAAACAATTTCGATGACACCTCATCAAGGTTTCTCCATATTGGTTCTCAAGATTACTTAAATTTTGAACCATATTAAAACTAGCCTCTTCTGTAACAATCTGTACGGTATGGGCTTTAGTTGGATGTGCTTGGATATAGTAGATATCGTCGACGTTTACTTTATAGACTGTTTTCTGTGTCTGAATAATCATATGTTTCATTGGATTCTCCTCCTAAGAAAAGAATAACAGAAAAGGTCTAACACAAGCCCACCCAATCCTAAACAGTCTTTGAAAACTCCTAAAAGGACTATTTTTCTACAACATCATGATGAGCTTACAACTATTTTATCATAAAATCTTAACAGTACCATTCAGGAAATTTCAAGGACAATTAAAGATTTGAAGGTGAAAAAGGAGATAAAAGTGATAAACTGACAGTATCAAAATACAATTGCTAGAAGTAAGACTGGCACCCAGATTAAAGGAGGAATTCTCATGACAGATGCAGACCCTATCAAAAGAGCTCAGACTTTGATTACTGACTTAAACAAAGCCTATCAAGCATGCAAACAGGCAACCGCTGACGACGTCCGCTTTCAGGAGCAATTAAACTCTATTCTTGGCTTTCTAGCCAAGGCTGAAACAGTGGATAATCGAGTCTTGATTGAACTGGAAAAATTTTACCAGACTTCCAGTCTTCTCATGGGACTCAGCGCTCTTGATCCAGATGCTCCAACTCGCGCCGCTTGGCGGGCCTATGACCGCTTCCACTTTGACCAAGTCAAGACCAAGTTGAGTCTCTACGGACCAACCATTATCTTGTAGAAAATAAAAGAAGCTGAGACAAACTGAACTCAACTTCTTTTTTAGTATCATATAGGCAATGTTAGTCCTGCATCTGACGTTTTACCTGATAAGGTAAGTACAAGACTAGTAAAACCAAACCTGCACCCAGCAAGGCTAGAAGGGCTAGTTTTTCTTGGAAGGTAATCAACCCAACAACTAATTCCACCAGTAAAACAAAACTGGTCAATCCTCGGACTACCACCTGCAAGCCTTTTTCCTTTTGCCCCTCGTCCAGCGGAAAGAGTTGGGTCAAATACTGGTAGTCAAAGGCGTGATAGAGGGCCAGCAACTGGAAGAGCAAGAGGTAGTTAAAGAGAACCACCACTGCTGTCGCAATCCAAGCTTGCTCGATAAAAACCTGCGCCAGTATGGAAAGCAAGAGCAGACGAAGACTGAGGGCAAAGAGGTCTCCATTTCGCAGATAAGAACGCAGATAGAGATTTTGCCAAATCTTCCCAGGCACCTTCTGAACAGCCTTTAGGATAAAGTCCAGATAGGCACGACGCTTGACGCTGTTTGAAATTCCCTTGACCTGCGTAAAGAGGGCAAAGAAGCGAAGCAAGACTTGCTTACGCTTACTTTCTTGGGAAATAACATAGTCCCAGTCCAGTCCAGTTTCAGTGAAAAATTTGCTGGCCTTTTGACGAAAGAGGAAATATTTACCTACTCCCAATAAAAGCACATAGACCAGAAAAACAGGCAAACCATAGCCCATTGCTAAAAATAAGGGCGCAAACAATAGCAAGAAAAGGGTTTGGACAAAGAGCCAAAAGACTAGGGAAATGGCAGTTTGAAGCTTGAGATGGCTCTTGATTTCCTCTTCTCCAACCAAGAGAAAGAGCTTGTCTGGAGCCTCCATATAGGTGGCAATTCCTCCCCAAAGCAAAAGTAAAACAGAGGTAATTCCTATAAACAAAAGGATAGGCCAATGGTTTTCAGGAAAATGTTGCAAGAGTTGACTGTACTGGTAGGCTAGAAAGCCCAGCAGGACAAGCAGGAACAAGACAAAGTGATCATTGAGAACATAGCGCAGATAACCGACACACTCCTTACGAAAAGCCTGCTTTCTCTTTAAAAACAAGTCTTTCATAGCTCCTCCTCTTTGGTCAGAGCCAAGTAAATATCATTCAGACTAGCCTCAGGCATGTCAAAGGCTTCGCGTAGTTGCAGGAGATTTCCCTTGGCGCGCACCTCTCCCTTGTGGAGAATGACGAAGGCATCACACATCTTCTCCGCTGAATCCAGCACGTGAGTACTCATGAGAATAGACTTACCCTTTTGCTTTTCCACTTCCAAAAGCTGAATCAAGTCTGCAATAGCCAGCGGATCAAGACCAAGGAAAGGCTCATCCACGATGAAAAGACTTGGATCCACCACAAAAGCACAGATAATCATGACCTTTTGCTTCATCCCTTTTGAAAAATGAACAGGGAACCAGTCTAATTTCTGGTCCAGACGAAACATTTTTAACAAGGGCTCTACTAGGTCAAAAGCCACTTTCTGCTCAATACCATAAGCCATGGCAACCGTTTCGATATGCTCTCTGAGGGTCAATTCCTCATAAAGACTAGGTGTCTCAGGAATGTAGCCAATTTGCTTGCGGTAGTTAGTCGCATCTTCTTGCAGGGTCAAGCCATTGATATTGATGGAACCACTATAAGGTGTCAACAGACCGATAATCTCATTGATGGTCGTTGATTTTCCTGCACCATTGAGACCAATCAAACCAACCAACTGCCCACTTTCAACAGTAAAGGACACATCTTTCAAGACAGGGACATGAACATAGCCACCTGTCAGATTTTTAATTTCTAACATATTTTCTCCAAATCTGGTATAATGTAGCTATATTATATCAAAATTCAATACAGTAGAGGTAGATTTTATGTCAGATTGCATTTTTTGTAAAATCATCGCAGGGGAAATTCCTGCTTCAAAAGTATATGAAGATGAGCAAGTTCTTGCCTTTCTTGATATCTCTCAAGTGACACCAGGACACGCCTTGGTCGTGCCAAAAGAACACTATCGCAATCTCTTGGAAATGGACGCTACTAGCGCCAGCCAACTCTTTGCCCAAGTACCAAAAGTAGCTCAAAAAGTCATGAAAGCTACCAATGCTGCTGGTATGAATATCATTGCCAACTGTGAAGAAATCGCAGGGCAAACCGTCTTTCATACCCACGTTCACCTCGTGCCTCGCTACAGTGCGGACGATGACCTCAAGATTGATTTTATCGCCCACGAACCTGACTTTGACAAACTTGCTCAAGTCGCTGAAACCATCAAAAACGCATAAGGAGTTGTTATGAAATTATCCAACCTACTGCTATTTGCAGGAGCTGCAGCCGGAAGTTATCTGGTCACAAAAAATCGCCAAACCATCACAGATGAAGTCTTGAATACCACTGACCGCGTTCAAGCTATCAAGGACGATGTGGATATTATCCAAAATAGCCTGCAAATCATCGACCAACAAAAAGAACTCATCAAGGAATATCAAGAAGACCTGACTTACAAGTTTAAGGTCTTGGAAAAGGATATCCAGACCAGACTAGCTGTCATCAAAGAAACACAGGAAATGGAAGATAAGTAAAAAGAGCCAATTGGCTCTTTTTAGTTTATAGATTTTTTAAGACTTTCCTTAAGTAATGACGGACGGTAGCGACCTTCTTCGAAGTTCCATACCTAAACTTTGAGCCTAGGTCTCAAAGTTTCCAAACACCTGAAATCAAACGGTTTCAGGTGTTTTCATTACGGCGGAAAGTCTGGGAAAGTATTTGATTTATACTCAATGAAAATCAAAGAGCAAACTAAGAAACTAGCCGCAGCTTGCTCAAACACTGTTTTGAGGTTGTAGATAAGACTGACAAAGTCAGTCACATATATACGGCAAGACGACGTTGACACGGTTTGAAGAGATTTTCGAAGAGTATTATTCTCCTTCAAAGGCATCTTTAATATGGTCAAAAAAGCCTTTTTTCTTTGGATTGACTTTTAAATCACCAGCAGCTGCGAATTCCTTCAAGGCTGCTTTTTGGCGGTCGTTCAAGCCTGTCGGTGTTACGACATTAACGGTAACGTATTGGTCACCAACTGCACCGCCACGAAGGCTCGGAGCTCCCTTACCACGTAAACGGAATTTCTTACCAGTCTGAGTTCCCTCTGGGATAACCAATTCAACATCACCGTGAACAGTTGGGATATCAACTGTGTCACCAAGAGCTGCTTGGACAAAGTTGAGGTTGAGATTGTAGAAGATAGTCGTTCCTTCACGTTCAAACTTATCGCTGGCTTCCACAGAAACCACTACATACAAGTCACCATAAGGTCCACCGTTAAATCCAGCTTCACCTTGACCCGCTAGGCGAATTTGTTGACCAGTTTCCACACCAGCAGGAATTTTGACATGTACGCTATGCGCTTGTTTTTCATGCCCTGTTCCGTGACATGTTGTACATGGATCTTTGATTTCTTTTCCGCGACCGTGACAGACATCACAGGTTACTTGGCGACGCATCATACCAAGTGGAGTCTGTGTATCGACGTTAATGACACCAGCGCCATGACAGCGTCCACAAGTGACTGGACTTGTTCCTGGCTTAGCACCTGAGCCATTACATGTACTACAGCTTGCTTCACGATTGTATTTAACCTCTTTTTCAGCTCCAAAAATAGCTTCTTCAAAGGTCAAGTTCACACGATACTGGAGGTCATCCCCCTGACGAGGAGCATTTGGATTGCGCGAAGCACCGCCTCCGCCGAAGAAACTTGAGAAGATATCTTCAAAACCACCGAAGCCTCCTGCCCCGTCAAAGCCGCCGAAACCACCTGCACCACCAAAGCCACCATTGGCACCAGCCGCACCATATTGGTCATAGGCTGCCCGTTTTTGGTCGTCACTCAAAGTCTCATAGGCTTCCTGAACTTCCTTGTATTTTTCCTCAGCACCAGGCTCCTTATTGATATCTGGGTGATATTTTTTCGAAAGCTTACGATAAGCCTTTTTGATTTCGTCTGCCGAAGCGTTTTTTGACACCCCCAGACGATCATAAAATTCAGTATTGTTCATACAA
The DNA here is from genome assembly GCF_023109515.1 of Streptococcus mitis. Classification (GTDB taxonomy): domain Bacteria; phylum Bacillota; class Bacilli; order Lactobacillales; family Streptococcaceae; genus Streptococcus; species Streptococcus mitis_CS. Next base: position 109,208 of record NZ_JALDUM010000003.1, on the reverse strand, counting down.
GATACCAAGACCGTAAAATTCGACTGAAAAATAGGAAATCTGACGCTGGAGCGATGCTCCTAGGCAGATTTATCTTTTTTCCGAGAATTTAGGTCGGGTTCAATTCCTTTCTTTTATATTGAGTAATAAATTTGGGAACCCGTGTTCAATTCCCTGAACACCCTTATTCCTTTCTATTGATGTTCTGAATCGAACCTCGATTTAGGTCGGGTTCAATTCCTGTATTTCATATTGATGAGACAAACCCCAAATAAATCAGATTTAGTCCCTTTTTATCGAAAAACAGAGGCTGGGTTGCAACCTCTGTATCCAGATAACTACTTTGAATAATGTTCAAGAAAATAGAGTAGTTTTTTCAGTTTAGTCTGTTCAATTTGCTTCCGGCTATTTGGTCTGTGTTTTACTGTGTAAACAATTACAATTAATACCAATGCTATTCCGACAATTATCAAAGGAGTACTAACTTTAATATCGTCACTAATATTTAGTTTAAACCCAGTTATTACAAAACCATATAGTGTAATTACACTAGATATTATAGCCGGTACAAATATCGAATACCATGCATTTGTGAAAAAATTTTCTTCCAAAGACTGTCTTTCATGTTCCACAAAAATTACTTCTTTATAATTTTCAAGTTCTTTCTTTGACTTATTATAAAAATATCTTCTAATTTCACCTTTTGATGCTTCTATATTTTTTTTAGCAGAATCATGAAACGAATTATAAACCTCTTGATCTGTTCCAGTAAACTTCATCTTACTTCTCCGTAAACTCTCCGTCTACGACGTCATCGCCTGCGTTTCCTGTTGCTTGTGCGCCTTCTGCTCCTGCTTGAGCTTGTTGCGCTGCTGCGGCTTGTTCGTAGAGTTTAACAGCAAGTCCTTGAGCTTTTTCGTTCAATGCTTCAAGTTTTGCTTTCATTTCGTCCAAGTTGTTGTCTTCTTGAGCTTTCTTAAGGTCATCAAGGGCAGCTTGGGCAGCGTCACGTTCTGCGTCGAATCCTTTGCCTTCAGTTTCCTTGATTGTCTTTTCAGTCGCAAAGATCGCTTGGTCTACTTCGTTACGAAGATCTACTTCTTCTTTACGTTTCTTATCTGCTTCAGCGTTAGCTTCTGCATCTTTCATCATACGGTCGATTTCTTCGTCAGTCAAACCTGAGTTCGATTGGATCACAATAGTTTGTTCTTTTTGAGTTCCAAGGTCTTTGGCCTTAACAGACACGATACCGTTCTTGTCGATGTCAAATGTTACTTCGATTTGAGGAATTCCACGAGGTGCAGCTGGGATATCTGTCAATTGGAAACGTCCAAGAGTCTTGTTATCTGCTGCCATTGGGCGTTCACCTTGAAGAACATGGATATCAACGGCTGGTTGGTTGTCTGCTGCAGTTGAGAAGACTTGTGATTTAGATGTTGGAATTGTTGTGTTACGGTCGATGAGTTTTGTGAAGACACCACCCATTGTTTCGATACCAAGTGACAATGGTGTTACATCAAGAAGGACAACGTCTTTGACATCACCAGTGATAACACCACCTTGGATGGCAGCACCCATAGCAACTACTTCGTCAGGGTTTACTGATTTGTTTGGTTCTTTACCAGTTTCAGCTTTAACAGCTTCTACAACGGCTGGGATACGAGTTGAACCACCAACAAGGATAACTTCGTCGATTTCTGACAAGCTCAAACCTGCATCTGAAAGGGCTTGACGAACTGGAACTTTTGTACGTTCTACAAGGTCACGAGTCAAATCGTCAAATTTCGCACGAGTCAAGGTCATTTCCAAGTGAAGAGGTCCAGCCTCACCTGCAGTGATAAATGGCAAGCTGATTTGAGTTGAAGTCACACCAGAAAGGTCTTTCTTCGCTTTTTCAGCTGCATCTTTCAAACGTTGCATTGCCATCTTGTCAGTAGACAAGTCAATACCGTTTTCTTTCTTGAATTCTGCCACCAAGTGGTCAATGATTTTTTGGTCAAAGTCGTCACCACCAAGTTTGTTGTCCCCTGCAGTTGACAATACGTCGAAGACACCGTCACCCAATTCAAGGATAGATACGTCGAATGTACCACCACCAAGGTCGAATACCAAGATTTTTTCTTCTTTATCAGTCTTGTCCAAACCGTAAGCAAGAGCGGCTGCAGTTGGTTCGTTGACAATACGTTCTACTTCAAGACCAGCGATTTTACCAGCGTCTTTTGTTGCTTGACGTTGAGCATCGTTGAAGTAAGCTGGAACTGTGATAACTGCTTTCGTTACTTTTTCGCCAAGGTAGTCTTCAGCGTAGCCTTTCAAGTATTGAAGAATCATAGCTGAAATTTCTTGTGGAGTGTATTCTTTTCCATTAGCAGAAACTTTTTCAGAAGTTCCCATCTTAGATTTGATAGAGATGACTGTATCTGGGTTTGTAACTGCTTGACGTTTTGCAGCATCACCAACGATGATTTCGCCGTTTTTGAATGAGACTACAGATGGAGTTGTACGGTTACCTTCTGGATTTGCGATGATTTTGCTTTCAGTTCCTTCAAGAACTGCTACTGCTGAGTTTGTTGTACCTAAGTCAATACCGATAATTTTAGACATGTGTTTTTCTCCTTAAATTTTAATTCGAATTTTGATTTTTTGATATTTCCCCTAAGTGGTGGGGACGTGAGCAACTCCCTACGGGATTTCATCACTTATTTTTGAGCCTATTGTCTCAAAAATCCCCTGTTTCAGTAGCTTTTGCTACTGAAACTTTCACCACGGTGGGAAATATCTTCCTTGCAAGCCTCCGGCTTGCCTCTTATCTTTCTTTCATAGTTTAGTGTCGTTTCGGACAAGTTTTCTATTATATATGTTGCAACCGTCAGAATTGCCTAATCGAACACGCCCTAAGCTCTGGGTAAAAAAGATAGATTTCCTTGTGTTCATCGAACACTTCGTCAATCTCCTATTTTTACTGTGAGCTTTTTACGGGCTTTGTATCTTAGTTGTACACCACTACCATTGCTGGGCGTAGGATGCGGTCATGGAGTTTGTACCCTTTTTGGAAAACTTGAGCGATGGTATCTGCTGGGTGTTCATCGTCTGCTGGGAGAGTTTGGATGGCCATATGGTAGTTATGGTCAAATTCACCGCCAGCTGCGATTTCTTCAATTCCTTCTTCTTTCAAAGCATGAATCAAGCTTTCTTGCACCATTTCCAAGCCCTTCTTCACATCATCTGTCAAACCTTCAACTGCGAGTGCACGCTCAAGGTTGTCCAAAGAAGGGAGAATCGCTTTTGCCAAGTCCTGGCTACGATAACGTTGCAAGTTTTGACGCTCTTCATTGGCACGGCGTTGGATATTTTGCATTTCTGCATGAGCGCGAAGGTATTTATTTTCGAACTCATCTGCACGTTCATTTGCCAAGTCCAATTCAGACTTCTCAGGAGTTGTCTCTTCTACCGTTTCCACAACTTCCTCTTCTTGAACTTCTTCTACTTCTTCATTTTTTATATCTTGGGCCATTTTCGCCTCCTTTAATGATTTCAATCTTAATGTACTTCGTAATGATTACTGCTGAGATAGCGGTAAAAATCTGTCAACTTCATGGTCAAAACACGATTGACTACATTGACTTGGTTGATTAGCTGTTGGTAATCCAGATTGACGGGGCCGATAATCGCTAAAATTCCAACTCCCCGATAAGGAATGAGGAACTTGCTACTAATCACCGCTAGGTCAGCTAGACAGGACTCTTGACTGTCTGCAACACGGACATTTTGCATCTGATCTTCATGCAGACCTTCACGAATCTCCAAGGCCACCTTTTGCGGTTGGTCAAAGAACTGATAGGCTGCCAGATTGGCAAAATTCAAGAGATTGACCTTACCCGCCACCACAATATTTTCGTTGAACATTTCCTTAAAGATATGTTCAAAGAGATCGATAACATTATCCGTTGTTGTGAAATAACGCTGGATAATCTGCGGAATCTCCGTCCGAATCTTGTAGTGAATATCTAGAACTGTGTGACCGAGGAAACGTTCCTGAATGATTGCCTTCAGTTTCAGCAAATCTTCCTGCAAGAAATTCCTTGGAATCAGAAACTGACTTGTAACCGTTCGAGACTCGTCTAGGGTGAATACCGCCAAGGCTGTATGTTGCCCCAAAACAACGATATCAAAGGCTGTCAAACGTTGCCTGCTCGGCTCAACATCCAGTGCCACTACCGTACAGCCACTCAAGTCTGTCAGTAGATTAGCAGCCTCTTGCAGAATATCCTCCAATTTGAAAAATTCCTGGTCAAAGGCTTTGACAATCTCATATACCTCATTTTCAGCTAGTCGGTCAAAATCCAGTGAGTGTTTTACATAGTACTGAAAACCAGCAACACTTGGCATCCGACCACTTGAAGTATGAGCCTTCTCAAGCAAACCTTGCTTTTCTAGAGCCGCCATGTCATTACGAATGGTTGCACTGCTAGAGTTAATAGACTCTTGCAAGGCTTTGGAACCGACAGGTTCGTGCGTTTTGGTAAAGATGTCAATAATCAGATTTAGAATATCCTGCTGACGCTCTGTAACCACCTCATCACTCCTCTCTGTCTGATCGATTAGCACTCGATACACTCAAGTGCTAACTTATGATTCTATTATACACCCTTAAAAGAGAATGTCAAGATAAAAACTCAAAAAATTAGCACTCTTTTACCAAGAGTGCTAAAAATCAGTCTGAAGACCTAGAGCCCTACCTTCCATCTACTTGGTATTTCCTTTTAAGTCTAAAAAAACCATAGATTAGATAAGAAATCATAAAGGCATATAGAGCAAAAATGACAAAGAAAGATTGCGACAGTTCTTCTCGAAACAAACTCATACAAACAACAAGACCGCCTGAGAAAGCAGCTGTACATGAACGAAGTCTAGATCGCATAACTTCCCATCTAAGACCCTTGCTCATATCCTCCGGAAGTAAATCAAAAGATGATTTACGAAGAATTGAACAAGAACCTGCTTCTATCAATTCCCAATCTCTATTTCTAAAATCTTGCAGTTCATGCTTATGCTTTTTAAGAAATCTAGAATCATAGATACAGTAGATAACATCGTCTGGTTGACATTGGTCAAAATAGAATAAACCAAAACGACTAGTTTTATACCTCCAACCTTTCAAATGCATCTCATGTAAATATTCTTCTTCCTTGTCCAAATCAACAATGGTGAAAATTCGAAATTGCTTTTTATTTATCATGACTTTCCCTCCAATTTTGAGCATACCTACCCTATCATAAATTTGATAATTCCTTCTTTTTATGCCATAACTTCCAGCTAATATAGGCAACTATTAACAAAAGGATTAAAGACAAGAAAATATCGAACCCAACCACAAGAAATCCCCATAGACCATACGCATTACTTCTATTGAGCAATTTAAGTAAGAATGGTATATGTATGGCTAGCAAAAGTAAAACAGGTACTAATCGCAGTCTTAAAATGCGATTCACCATAGCTAACTTCCCAGCAGCTTCATTATAGATTTCAAATTCTGCATTCGATTCAATTTCAGAATGTGCTTTTCTAAAATAGGAAAAACTATTAAAGTCTGTAATATGCTCCCAGCCACAGTCTTTAAATAGTTGTAAATAGGAGGCTCTCTCTGATTTTTCCATTGGGTAAAAATCCAACTGATAAGACACTTGCTCAGGCTGACACTTTTCAAAGGTATACTTAACTGCAAACAATAAGATAGAATAGCTTACTTTCCTAAGTTTCCAGCCCTTAGCATGCATTTCTCTAAAGTATAGAGCCTCCCTCTCATAATCCGCAATTGTAAAAATTCGATAAACAATTTTCTTTTCCATCATCCTTCCTCCCGACTGTTTCTATAGAGTCGTTCAATACGTTTCAATTCAATATCTAAGACTTTTCGTCCCAAGTCTGTTATCTGATAGATTTTCCGTTTTTCCTCTTCTCGGACAAAGGAAATCAAACCATCCTTTTCCATCTTTGACAAGGTTCCATACATAGTTCCAGGACTAATTGAAACTTGCAAATCTGTCATCTCCTTGACCTTTTGCGTAATACTATAACCATGACCTTCCTTTTGCAGACAGAACAAGATATAAAAGCCCGTTTCCGTCATCGGAAGATAAACTCTACGAATCTTATCCGTTAATTCCATTTATAACCACCTCCTATTCAGTTCGATATATCGCACTTCGTTATATAAAATATATCACACCTCGATACAAAACACAAGAAAAAAGATCACCCTCAGGCAATCTTTCTTCTATATTAGTATTAGTAAAGGTCTAAATAATTATCAATTTCCCATTGTGAAACGAAGGTTGCATAACTTGCCCATTCGATTCGTTTGGCTTCAAGGAAACTAGTATAGATATGTTCTCCAAGAGCTGCTCTGACAACTTCATCTTCTGTCAAAGCTTTCAAAGCGTTGTGAAGAGTTGATGGAAGGTCTGTAATACCAGCTTCCTTGCGCTCTTCCGCTGTCATGATGTAGATATTTTCTTCGATAGGAGCTGGTGCTTCGATTTTATTCTCAATACCATGCAAACCAACTTCCAACAGCACAGCCATAGCGATGTAAGGGTTCGCCATTGGATCCACTGAACGCAACTCAAGACGAGTTCCCATACCACGTGAAGCAGGCACGCGCACAAGTGGCGAACGGTTACGACCAGCCCAAGCAATGTAAACCGGCGCTTCATAACCTGGAACCAAACGTTTGTATGAGTTAACCGTTGGGTTCATGATGGCAGTATAGTTGTAGGCATGTTTGATCAAACCACCAAGGAAATGGTAGGCCGTTTCTGACAACTGCATTCCTTTTGGATCATTTGGATCAAAGAAGGCATTGTTTCCTTCTGCATCAAACAAGGACATATTACAGTGCATACCTGATCCGGCAATACCAAATTTTGGTTTGGCCATAAAGGTTGCGTAAAGACCATGTTTACGAGCAATGGTTTTAACAACAAGTTTAAAGATTTGAATCTTATCACAAGCACGGAGAACTTCATCGTACTTAAAGTCAATCTCATGCTGTCCAACCGCAACCTCATGGTGACTCGCTTCTACTTCAAATCCCATTTTGGTCAAAACATTCACAATCTCACGACGTGTATTGTCCGCAAGATCAGTAGGCGCCAAATCAAAGTAGCCACCCTTGTCATTCACTTCAAGTGTTGGATCTCCATTTTCATCAAGCTTAAATAGGAAGAATTCTGGCTCTGGCCCAAGGTTGAAGGACTTGAATCCTACTTCTTCCATGTGATGAAGAGCACGCTTCAAATTGCCACGAGGGTCACCTGCAAATGGTTCACCTTCTGTTGTATAGACATCACAGATCAAACCTGCAACACTTCCATTTTCATCTCCCCATGGGAAGACTGTCCATGTATCCAAGTCTGGGTACAAGTACATATCCGACTCATTGATACGTACAAAACCTTCGATAGAAGATCCATCAAACATAGCCTTGTTTGACAAGACTTTATCTAACTGTTCATCTGTAGCAGGAATTTCGACGTTTTTCATGGTTCCCAAAATATCTGAGAACATGAGACGGATAAAGGTAACATTTTTTTCCTTGACTTCACGACGAATATCTGCAGCTGTGATTGGCATGAGTTTTCTCCTTAATTATGACTACTTGCGGTTGCTTAACCGCGACCAAAAGGTGACCGTACTGAAGCAAAGCGACTCTGTTGGAGGAGTTCATTGTGAAGTGCACGACGCACCTCAGTCTGACTCACCGCTTTCTTGGATTTCGCTTCACGTTCAGCATATTTTTTCTTAATGGCAGCGATATTATAACCTTCAGAGATATAATCTTTGATTTCAAGCAGACGATCCATGTCATTCAAGGAATACATGCGACGGTTTCCTTCGTTTCGATCAGGTTTAATCAACTCTTGATCTTCATAATAACGAATCTGACGCGCCGATAGATCGGTCAACTTCATAACACTGCCGATAGGAAAAACAGCCATATTTCGGCGAAATTCTTTTTCCTTCATTTACAATTTCCTTCTTTCTGTCTATTATAGTCTAAAAAAAGACAAACGTCAATTGATAATGTTATAAAATGTAACATTATTTTTCTTTTTTCTCTAAAAAGAGCCGAATACGATCAATATCGTAATTTACGAGGATTGCGACAAAAACTCCCATGAACGTTTCTGATACACGCGCAAATACGTACAAAATTGTCTCTCCACTCGGAATCGATAGGGTAATGATTAACATAGCTGCTACACCACCAATAACCCCTGCTTTGTTATTCATGGCTACATTTGTCATAATGGTTAACATGGTGCATATTGGAACAACTACTAAGGTTACCCAAAAGGCTTCGTGGAAAAAGGTATTTAATAAGAAGAAGACTAGGGCATAGAGGCCACCGATACTATTTCCTAGAATACGCGAAGTCCCAAAATGGACACTCTTATCAAAACTCTCCCTCAGGCTAAAAACGGCTGTCAAAGCACCAATTTGAAGACCTTTCCAACCAAAAAAGCCAAAAATCAAGAGAACTAGAAAAACAGCAATACCTGTTTTAAAGGTTCGCATACCAAGTTTGAACTGGGATTTATCGAATTTATATTTTTTAAAATAACTCATAATCTCAACTTTCTATTTCCATTTTATCATAAATTGGCTGATTTTATGAGCAATAGTTGAGAGGAAGCGTTTTTATTTTAAGCAAAAGAAAAGAGGAACTTTCATCCCTCTATTCTTTGATTTAGTTATAAAATCTTATTTTTCTGTCAAGGCTGCAAGTCCTGGAAGAACTTTACCTTCAAGAAGTTCCATTGATGCTCCACCACCAGTAGAGATCCATGAGAACTTGTCTGCACGGCCAAGGTTAATCGCTGCGGCAGCTGAGTCACCACCACCAATGATTGATTTAACGCCTGGTTGTTTCACGATAGCGTCCATCACACCAATTGTACCAGCTTGGAAGTCTGGGTTTTCAAATACACCCATAGGTCCGTTCCATACAACTGTTTTCGCACCAGTCAAAGCTTCATCAAATTTAGCGATAGATTTTGGACCGATGTCAAGACCAAGGAAGCCTTCAGAAACTGCTTCACCTTCAGTGTCACGCACTTCTGTGTAACCAGCAAATGCGTTTGCTTCTTTTGAGTCAACTGGCAAGATCAATTTACCATTTGCTTTTTCAAGAAGAGCTTTCGCAACATCCAATTTGTCTTCTTCTACAAGTGAGTTACCGATTTCGATACCTTGTGCTTTGTAGAATGTGTAAGTCATACCACCACCGATAAGGACTTTATCAGCTTTTTCAAGCAAGTTTTCGATAACACCGATCTTGTCTGAAACTTTTGAACCACCAAGGATAGCCACGAATGGACGTTCTGGAGCTTCAACTGCTTCTTGGATGTAGGCAATTTCGTTTTCAAGAAGGAAACCAGCAACTGCTTTTTCAACGTTTGCTGAGATACCAACGTTAGATGCGTGTGCACGGTGAGCTGTACCGAATGCATCGTTTACGAAGATACCATCTCCAAGTGATGCCCAGTATTTACCAAGTTCAGGATCGTTTTTAGATTCTTTCTTGCCGTCAACATCTTCGTAACGAGTGTTTTCAACCAAGAGAACTTGTCCATCTTCAAGAGCGTTGATAGCTGCTTCCAATTCAACACCACGAGTGACACCTGGAAGGAAAGCAACATCTTGACCCAATTTAGCTGCCAAGTCAGCAGCTACAGGAGCAAGTGATTTACCAGCTTTGTCTGCTTCTTCTTTTACACGACCAAGGTGAGAGAAGAGGATAGCACGTCCACCTTGTTCAAGGATGTACTTGATAGTTGGAAGAGCTGCAGTGATACGGTTGTCGTTGGTAATCACGCCATCTTTTACAGGTACGTTGAAGTCAACACGAACGAGGACTTTTTTACCTTTCAAGTCAACGTCTTTAACAGTAAGTTTTGCCATGTTACAAAAACCCCTTTATTTATTTTATTCGAAACTATTATATCACACTTTGGAAATATAAGGAAAGATTTCACAAGATTTTTCGATATTTAATCTTTGTGACATCCTAGAGTATATTATTTTTGCTTTTTCTAACGAATTTTCTTTCTAAAATCTTAGCTTAACACTTGTTAGATTTACTTTTATCCTTTAAAATAGAATAGGAGAAATTCCGTTATTATTTTTCGGAGGAAAAAGAAATGTCCATTAATTGGCAGGAAATTTTATTTCACTTTTTAGGTGGTCTGGGACTATTCTTATATAGTATCAAGACCATGGGAGACGGTTTGCAACAAGCTGCTGGAGATCGCCTTCGGTTTTACATTGACAAATATACCAGCAATCCGTTCTTCGGTGTGCTAGTTGGTATCGGTATGACGGCGCTAATTCAGTCAAGTTCTGGTGTCACAGTCATTACAGTGGGGCTAGTCAGCGCAGGACTTTTGACCTTGCGTCAAGCTATCGGTATTGTCATGGGTGCCAATATTGGAACTACCGTTACATCCTTTATCATCGGTTTTAAGCTAGGAGATTATGCCTTACCAATGCTTTTCATCGGAGCGATTTGTCTCTTCTTCACCAAGAATCGCTCTATCAATAACATCGGACGTATCATTTTTGGTGTAGGTGGTATCTTCTTCGCTCTCAATCTTATGAGCGGTGCAATGGAACCTCTAAAAGACCTGCAAGTCTTTAGAGACTATATGGTTGAACTAAGCAAGAGTCCTATTCTAGGTGTCTTTGTCGGAACTGGACTAACCCTACTCATTCAAGCTTCTTCCGCAACTATCGGTATCCTACAGAATCTTTACGCAAGTGGTTTGATTGATCTACAAGGTGCCCTACCAGTCTTGTTTGGTGATAATATCGGAACGACCATTACAGCTATTATTGCTTCTCTTGGAGCTAATATCGCTGCCAAACGTGTTGCTGGTGCCCATGTCGCCTTTAACGTGATTGGTACGGTTATCTGTATTGTCTTCCTTGTACCTTTCACTGGCTTGATTCAATGGTTTGAATCTACACTCAATCTGGCTCCAGAAATGACCATTGCCTTCGCCCACGGAACCTTTAATATCACAAATACTATTATCCAATTTCCATTCATCGGAGCCTTGGCCTACTTTGTAACCAAGCTCATCCCTGGTGAAGATGAAGTTGTCAAGTACGAGCCACTTTATCTTGATGAGCATTTGATTAAACAAGCTCCATCAATCGCTCTCGGAAATGCCAAAAAAGAACTCCTTCACTTGGGAAATTATGCTTCTAAAGCCTTTGACCTTTCATACAACTACATCATTGACCTTAATGAAAAGGTAGCTGAAAAAGGCCACAAGACAGAAGAAGCCATCAATACCATTGATGAAAAATTGACTCGTTACCTTATTACTCTTTCAAGCGAGGCACTTAGCCAGAAAGAAAGTGAAGTGCTCACCAACATTCTTGATTCATCCCGTGATTTGGAACGGATTGGGGACCACGCAGAAGCCCTAATCAATCTGACCGACTATCTTCAACGTAAAAATGTTGAGTTCTCTGAAGCTGCTTTACAAGAACTAGCTGATATCTATCAAAAAACCACTGGCTTTATCAAGGATGCCCTTGATAGTGTAGAAAACAATGATATTGAAAAAGCTCAAAGTCTGATTGAACGCCATAAAGAAATCAACAATATGGAACGTGTTCTCAGAAAGACCCACATCAAGCGCCTCAACAAGGGCGAGTGTTCAACACAAGCTGGGGTCAACTTTATCGACATTGTTTCCCACTACACTCGTGTGTCTGACCACGCTATGAATTTAGCTGAAAAGGTCATCGCTGAACAAATCTAAGAACCAAGAAGCTATCCTAAATGGGATGGCTTTTTCTTCTCCTCATCAAGAATGGTTTTTCCACCATATAGAAAAATGCTTTGATTCACAATGGAATCAAAGCATTTTAAAGAGCTCCCCATACATAATCGCAGAAGCTGCAGTTCCTCTGTACTTAGCTTCTTCTCTTTTGATAAAGCGAGCCAAGTTGAGCAACTCAGGTGCCGGATGTTTGGGATTTAGGAGCAATTCACGATTGACCAGGCCTGAGAGACGAACTGCCAGCAATTGCTCATTTGTAGTAGGCAGTTTTTTAGCAGTCTCTAGGAGAGCAGCAACTAAATCTTCACTCAAATCATGTCGAGCATGATTGTAAAGATCTTTCACAAGGCTTTCTAGGTTTGGTTCTACCATCCCTACCACCTCCCTTATGGTTTAATAATTTTTAATCAAATCAACTGTTGAACGATCCAATTTCTTCACCAAGGCTTGTAAGAAAGCTTGAGCTTCTAGGAAGTCATCCATAGCATAGAGGGTTTGGTGAGAGTGGATATAACGAGCGCAGACACCGATAGTTGTAGATGGGACACCACCATTTTTCAGATGAGCTGCGCCAGCGTCTGTTCCGCCTTTACCACAGTAGTATTGATACTTGATTCCAGCTTCTTCAGCAGTTGTCAAAAGGAAATCCTTCATACCTGGGAGAAGCAAGTGACCTGGATCATAGAAACGAATCAAGGTTCCATCTCCAATCTTACCTTGACCACCGTAGACATCACCAGCTGGTGAACAGTCAACTGCGAGGAAGACTTCTGGGTCAAACTTAGTTGTAGATGTATGAGCACCACGAAGACCAACCTCTTCTTGGACGTTAGAGCCAAGATAGAGTTCATTCCCGAGTTTTTGACCTGACAGAGCTTCCGCCAACTCGCTAACCATAAGAACACCGTAGCGGTTGTCCCAAGCTTTTGAGATGATATTTTTTTCATTGGCTGTCAAGATTGCAGAACTATCTGGAACAATGGTGTCGCCAGGACGGATGCCAAAGCTTTCTGCCTCAGCCTTATCCGCAAAACCACCATCAAAGACGATATCTGCAATAGCAGGCATGGTTGGTCCGCCCTTACCACGAGTCAAATGTGGCGGAACAGAGCCTGAAATCACAGGAATTTCACGACCGTCACGAGTAAAGAGTTTAAAGCGCTGGCTACTAACCACCATAGGATTCCAACCACCGATTTCTACGACACGAAAAGTACCATCTGGCTTGATTTCGCTGACCATAAAACCAACTTCATCCATGTGAGAAGCGACCAAGACGCGCGGTGCATCTGCAGCTTCTGAATGTTTGATACCAAAAATACCACCCAAGCCATCTGTCACCACTTCATCCACATGCGGTGTCAATTTTTCACGAAGATAAGCACGGACAGGCGCTTCATGACCTGAGATAGCAGCAAGTTCTGTTACTTCTTTGATTTTTGAAAATAATGTTGTCATTTCAGTTCCTTCTTTCTTTCATCCATTTTACCACTTTTTATAGGAGAAGGATAGCGGGAAGGTGGATTTCTAAATTAGTATCTTAGTCTTACTGTATCTTATAAAAAGCTTGTATTTTCTTGCATGTGAGGTGAAATCTAAGAACTATTCCAAGATCAACCAAACTATTAATTTCCAAACACAAAACAATTCAATGCTATATTTGTTCAGTTTTTTATGAAATTTGCAGAAAATAGTTGACTTTGCCTTCTTATTTCTTTAAAATAGTACAAAACTAGGAAAAGGAAAAAATCATGACCAAAACAATTCTTGTTACAGGTGGAGCTGGCTACATTGGCTCCCATACCGTTAAAGCTCTTTTAAATGCTGGCTATCAGGTACATGTTCTAGATAATCTCTCTACAGGAAATCGTTCAGCTGTAGATAGTCGTGCTAGCTTTAAACAACTAGATGTTTATGATTCTAGTGCCCTAAAAGCTTACTTAGAAGAAAATCAGATTGATGCTGTTCTTCATTGTGCAGGTGAAATTGTTGTGAGCGAAAGTATTGAAAACCCAAGTAAATACTTCACTGCCAATGTTGCTGGTATGAACCAAGTTCTCAAAGTCTTATCTGAAGTTGGCATTCAAAAAATCATGTTCTCTTCGACTGCTTCCCTCTATGGTAATAACTGTATTGACAAGCCTGCAACTGAAGATACCCTGCTCGACCCTGTCAACCCTTATGCAGAAACAAAACTGATGGGTGAACGAATGATTTACTGGATGGCCAATCGCTATAATTGGAAATATGTCATTTTCCGTTACTTTAATGTAGCTGGGGCTGAAATGGATGCTTCAAACGGTCTGCGAGTGAAAAATCCAACTCATATCATTCCAAATATCAACAAGACCGCATTGGGACAAAATGATAGCCTGAAAATATTTGGAGATGACTACGATACACGTGATGGTTCATGTATTCGGGATTACATTCATGTCTTGGACCTTGCACAGGCTCATGTTAAAGGAATGAACTACCTATTTCAAGAAGACAGTTCTTCTCAAATCTTTAACTTAGGAACTGAAAAAGGCTATACCGTCAAAGAAATCTTTAAAACTGCTGAAGAATTACTGAATCAAAAAATACCACACGAAATTGTTGCTCGCCGTGCTGGTGACCCAGCTAGCGTCCTAGCAGACGCATCAAAAGCTAAAAAATATCTTGATTGGAAGGCTAGCTACTCCCTCGAAGATATTATTTTATCAGACTATCATTGGCGTGTTAAAGAGGGTAAAAACATTTTGGAATAAATAGCAGAAACATCAATCATAAATAAAAACACAGATAGATGGCACTTGATAAATACCAAGTATCATCTATCTGTGTTTTATACATTAGAATCCAATTTATACTCTTCGAAAATCTCTTCAAAGCACGTCAACGTCGCCTTGCCGTAGGTATGGTTACTGACTTCGTCAGTTCTATCCACAACCTCAAAACACTGTTTTGAGTAGCCTGCGGCTAGTTTCCTAGTTTGTTCTTTGATTTTCATTGAATATTATTTTGCATTTCTCTTTAAAGAAAAATGGTCTGGGACGGGGTCCTTACCTGTTTTCGACCAGGGATGGCAACGTAAAATCCGAGCCAAGCCCATCAAGACACCCTTGAAGCCATGTTTTTCAATAGCCTCAATCATATAGTTTGAACAGGTAGGCTCAAAGCGACAAGAGGGTGGAAAGGCTGGGGAGATAAAACGTTGGTAAAAGCGCACAGGCGCTATTAAAATTCGTTTCATTATTTCTTGGTTACAGCCATGGTGTGTAGTTGGCTGATTTCTTTTTTATTAAGACGACGGGATTCTCCTGGACGGAGTCCTGTCAAGTCTAGATGTCCGAAACGAGTCCGTGACAACTTGTCCACTTGGAGACCGACAGCTTCAAACATCTTTTTAACCTGGTGGTTACGCCCTTCATGGATGGTCAACTGTACCACAGAACGGTTTTTGACTGGGTCCACTTTGAGAATCTCATAGACAGCTGGTTTGGTTTTCTTGCCATCAATCTCAAGTCCACGGGTCAAGGGACGAAGATTATCCTTATTGGCCACACCTTTAACACGCGCTACATAGACCTTGTCAATCTCATTACGAGGGTGAATCATTTCATCCGTAAAATCCCCATCATTGGTCAAAATCAAGACTCCTGATGTATCCCAGTCCAAACGACCTACAGGGTAGATGCGCTCTTTGACATTGGGCAAGAGGTCGACAACCGTCTTGCGGCCCTTATCATCTGTCACACTGGAAATGACACCGCGTGGTTTGTTAAGCAGATAATAGACCTTTTCTTCGTTGTAGATAGGTTGACCTTCAACTTCGACCTTGTCTCCTGACTTGATAGTGGTTGCTAGTTCACGTACCACTTGGCCGTTAACCGTCACCAAACCTTGCTTGATCAGCTCTTCTGCTTTTCTCCTACTGGCCACACCTGCGTGGGCAATATACTTATTGATTCTCATCTTCTTCTATCCTTTCACCAAATAATTGGCTTTCTTGGGCTTGAATCTCAAGCTCATCAATCACTGGTAATTCTTCCAAATGGTTAATCCCCATGTAATCTAGGAAATAATCCGTAGTCACATAGAGGTTGGGGCGACCCAACACTTCTTTTTTCCCGTCTTCTCGTATCAAATCAAAGGCCTGCAACTTTGCCAAAGCCCCACTCGAATTGACCCCACGGATAGCATCAATTTCTATCCGCGTAATCGGCTGCTTGTAGGCAATGATAGACAAGGTCTCAAGGGCCGCCCGAGATAAACTCTGATTGATGGGAGCTTTGGAATATTCCTTCAAAATCGCTGCAAATTGAGGTTTGGTCACCAATCTGTATGCTCCCCCTGTCTCAATCAAGGACAAGCTCGACTCCTGGTCTTTTTCATACTTTTGGGCTAATTTTTCTAAACTCTGTTGGATACCTGTCGGGGGAAGCGATAGGAGTTCAGCCAACTGACGGACTCGAATCCCATCCTCACCTGCTACAAACAAGAGCGCTTCTATTTTTGCTAAAGTACTCATCTTTCCTCTCTATCAAGTCTAGCTTTGGGCCACTTGACTTTCTTCCTTCTTTTCCATGAGATAGATATCTCCGAAACTCTCCTCTTGCATGAGAATCAGCTCCTGAGTTTTGATTAACTCTAGGGTTGCCAAAAAGAGGGTAATGACCTCTTGGACATTCTGGGATTCCTTGAATAAATCCTGCAAGCGCAACTGATCTCGTCCAATCAAGGACTCTTTCACGATGACCATCATGTCCTCAATCTTATACTCATCCCGCAAGATAGTCGTGTGATTTTGTGCAAACTCCTCTTTTTTCTTAGCTAGGATATTTGAAAAAGCCAAAAAAAGATCAATGGTCGTCTTGTCATGTACAAGCTCCGCATCTTCGTAAATCAACTCTGTCGGCGCTTTGGAATAGTACTGGGCCCGTTCTTGGTGCTTGGCTTCCAAATGCTCCCCCAAGAGCTTAAACTTACGGTATTCTTCGATTTGAGAGAGAAGATCCTGCTCTAGATCGTCCTCCAAGTCGGTCACTTCTGCTACCTTTGGAAGGAGTTTGCGGCTCTTGATCAGCATGAGCTGACTGGCCATGACCATGTACTCGCCCGTCACTTCCAGACGCATGGCCTGCAGGGTTGAGACATAGGCTAGATACTGTTCAATGACTTCCGTAATAGGCACATCGTAGATATCCATCTGGTACTTAGAAACAAGGTGCAAGAGCAAGTCCAGGGGCCCTTCAAAATCTTTTAATTTAATATCCATTATCTATATTTTTCTATGGTCAGGACTGTTTTTAATCCTAATTTTTTTGCAATTTCGTACAAATCGACCTTGTTTTCAATTTGTCGTAGAATGAACTGTTCCCGCAAGGCCTGGGCTGATAAGGTCGGAAAACCTTTCTCCTTGACAAAGGACTCTAGCTGACGAAAGGCCCACTGACGAGAATAGGCTTTCCCTCCCCTTTCAAAGAGATAGGTCTGACCCATCAAGGGTTCCAACTCTGAAAGCAGGGTTGTGGGAATGGTGACAATCCTCTGTTGGGAAGCCTTCTTGATTCGCAACACCTGAAAGTCCAGATTGATATCCGCAACCTTTAGAGCTAAAATCTCACTCGGCAAGAGCCCCATTTCTAGGATTAAGAGCGCTAGCAAGCGACCCTCTGGAGAGTCGCTTTCCTGCCAAAAAGAGTCTAGGTCTAGAATCTCTGGCTTTTCGGTCTTCTTTTCAGCTTGTTTAGCTACTTCCAAACGATAAAAGCTATCCACTTCTCCTTTTTGATAGAGAAAGTAGAGAAATTGGTTACAGGTCGAAATCTTTCGCTTCTGGGCGCTGATTTTTAGATTTGCTAGCTGGGCTTGGTAAATCTTGAGACTGGTCTCAGAAATCCGCAAGCCCACGACGTCTAAAAATTGCTCTAGATCATACTTATAAGACTGCTTGGAATTGGCAGATAAGCCCTGCTTTTCCTCTAAAAAGGCTGAAATCCTGTCTCTCATTTGCATCGAATCTCATATTCCTTACTAAAGTCATGCAAGAGGGCATTGACTGCCTTGAGGATAGACTTGCGCGTGATAATCCCTTGGAAAATCCCTGACACATCCACAACCGGCAAGAATGATTCATCTACCAGCTTGTGCAAGACCTCTGTAATAGTAAAATCAGGCGAGACGACCGCTACGTCCGTTCTCGTCATATGAACAATATCCGTATCTGCCATGATTTCTTGACTCAAGTCATGCTCCATCTGATAAGCCATAATATCTCTGAGCCCAATCGTCCCAACAAACTGTTTTTCATCTGTCACAACAGGAACACGGGTATAGGTCATCTGACTGAGCAAGAGTGTCGCATGATCCGCATTGTGAGTATCAATCAACACAGCTAGATTTTCAGCAGGGGTCAAAAAAGTTTCCTCCTGCCCCAACAAGAAAGTCTCAAACTCCTTGGCAATCATCGACTAAACTCCTTGGACAAGCCTGGATACACCTCATGGTCTCGTGTCAAAAAGTCCACTTTAAAATAACTATCATCAATCTCCACACGAGCATAGAGACATTCTCTGATGGTCCCACGTGGTTGACTGATGGAACCTGGATTTAGAAAGAGGGTCTTGCCTTCCATCCAAGCGCTTGGCACATGCAAGTGACCATAAAGGCAAATATCAGCATTTTCTTCCTGAGCCCAGTAGTCCAACTTTTGAAAGTTGAAATTGATGTCAAACAAGTGACCATGGGTTTGGATAATCTTGGTCGAACCAAGCTCAGTCACCAAACGTTCTGGGTAGCCGGCGTAAAAGTCCATGTTCCCTTTAACAACGCGGATGCCCTCCCAAAGGGGAGAATCTGGACGCAGTTCAGAATCGCCATTATGAAAAACGGCATCAACTTTGCCCACATAGCGATCACGGATTTCTTCCACAATCAAGCTATCGCCATGGGAATCGCTCATTACAATGATGGTTTGCTTTGCCATGATGGAAATACCTCCAAAAGTTTCTTAACGGCTAAGGCACGGTGAGATTGACTATTTTTTTCTTCAAGGGTTAATTCAGCTGAGGACTTGCCTGTCTCTCCCACGAGGAAGAGTGGGTCATAGCCGAAGCCATTTTCACCCTTAGGTTCAAAGTTAATGTAGCCAGGCCAGTCTGCTTCAACAACCAAACTTTCCTTGTTGGGACTGGCTACGACTAGGGTTGTATGGAATTGAGCCGAACGGTCCTTGAGTTCAAAGACCATGGCCAATTCGTGCAAGAGTTTGGCATTGTTTTCACGATCAGTAGCTCCCACTCCTGCGAAACGAGCTGACCAGACACCTGGCAAGCCACCAAGGACATCGACTTTGAGACCTGAGTCATCTGCCAAAACCATCTTGCCCGTTAATTGAGAAATGGTTTCTGCCTTGAGACGGGCATTTTCTTCGAAGGTCATGCCTGTTTCAGCTACTTCAGGCAGGTCAGGATAGTCATTGAGATTTTCCACATCGTAGCCTAACTTATCAAAGATAGCTCGGAACTCTTTGGTCTTGCCTTCGTTTCGAGTCGCAATCAATAAGGTTTCTCTGACCTTGCTTGTCTCAAAGAAGGCTTCTACATCAACACCTTCTTTAGGCAATTCTACATACAGGAGTTGGCCATTTTCAACCAGGAGCAGGGCTCCCTGACGTTGGATGACTTCCAAGTTACGTCCTGCTTCTTGGTTGAGGATATCCACCACAAAAGACAATAAGCGGTAGAGAGAACCATAGCGTAAAACAATCACAGAAACAGGAAAACCTTGTTCCTCATCTCGAAATCTTTGGGCAAACTCCAATAGAGGAAAATCCAAGTCATCACCATTCAAAGTCCGGACACCACCAAAAATACTATAGTTTCCAACATACCAGTCCTGGTCATCCTTGTATTCATAAATTTTATTTGTCATAATTCTACATGCTCCACATAAATCTCTTTTTCCAGCCATTCTTCACCAATTTGTGCAAAACTTTGGCTGCTGGCTGTTGTGTAAAAACGGTGATGGAGTGGTCCAGCATCGCGACCACGATTGATTTCAAAATAATTAAGTAAGACTGAGATATCTCGTACGCACTCTGCTCCACTATCGATGAGCTGAACCTTGGGCCCCATGACATTTTGGATGATGGGGCGAAGGAGTGGATAATGGGTACAACCCAAAATCAGGCTATCCACCTTTCCAACCAAGGGACGCAGGGTTTCATAGACCACTTTCTTGGTGACACTGGTTGACAGGGCACCAGACTCCACCAAGGGAGCAAACTTGGGACAGGCCAAGCTCTCCACCTGTAAGTCGGGATCCAGATCATGGATTTTCTGACGGTAGATGTCTGATTGTACCGTCATAGGCGTTCCAATCACTCCGATTTTCCCACCTTGACTGGACTTGATGGCTGCCGAAGCTCCTGGCAAAATAACACCTAGGACAGGAATATCTAGTTGAGCCTTGATTTCTTCCCAGACGACCGCAGTCGCAGTATTACATGCAATGACAATCATTTTGACATCCTTGGTCAAAAGAAAGTTGACCAACTGCCAAGTATATTCACGAATTTGCTCAGCAGGACGGGGACCATAGGGCGCCCGTGCCGAATCTCCAATATAGACGATTTCTTCATGGGGAAGCTGGCGCATGAGCTCACGCACAACGGTCAAGCCCCCGACACCCGAATCCAAAAAACCAATTGGTCGATTATCCATATAGTCTTCTTTCTAGTCTTTTTTCTGATTGATAGCTCATTATGATTACTTGTCTTTATGAACTGAAGAACAATCTCATCAACAACTATCTCTCTTAATCATAATCAAATATCAATAGAATGCAAGGAAAAAGTCTCATCCCTAAACCATAGCCAACATAGTGAGAAGTCTGGAACTTTCATCCCAGACTTTTCCTTATTTATTTTTTCTTTTTATTGTTAGCAAGGGCTGCCTTTTGTTGGCGGATGATTTGGTGGTAAACTTGTTGTACCTTTGCTTCGCTTGGTTTTTGACCATTTGCACTCAAAAGAGTACGAACTGCTTCGGCATTCAAACGTGGGTTGTCAGCAAATTCTTTTTCGATTTGCTTACGAACCAAGTACATTCCTCCAAGAGCTCCTCCTAGAAAAGCTAGTACAATCAATACAATTGCTAAAAGTAAATCCATCATATTTCTCCTGTTTCTTTTTGAGTCTCTTTCATTATACCATAAACTAGCCACCCTGACTAGTTTGTTTTACGCTTTCAGGGATGGAATGGACAGCAAAAAGAACCCTGCTTTTCTGCAAAAGAGGGCTCCTTACTGAGTTTAATTTACATAGATAGCCAGCGTTTGATACGGTTTGAGTAGAATTTTTTCAGACACTTCTGCATCTTCATAGTTTGAAATCAAAATTCGTCCATTTTGGTAGGCTACTGATAAGTCGATTTCCACTTCTGTGGCATAAAAATTATTGAGCACTAGTAACTTTTGATCCTCATACTGGCGTTCAAAAGCATAGACTTGTTTGCTATCTTCAAAGGCTGGTTTGTAACTTCCTTCTGAGATGATAGGCATTTCTTTACGAAGTCGAATCAAGTCTTGGTAGAAGGTGAAAATCGGGCCTTGGATTTCATTTTCTACATTGATGTGAGGGTAAGATTTTCCTGCCTTGAGCCAAGGAGTACCTACTGTGAAGCCTGCATTTTCAGAAGCATCCCACTGCATGGGAATTCGTGAATTATCACGCGACTTAACTTGAATAATCTGGAAGGCTTCTTCCTGACTTTTTCCTTCTTCTAAGAGCATCTGATAAGCATTGAGCGATTCGACATCCACATAATCAGCCATAGAATCATAGTCAGGGTCAATCATGCCAATTTCCTCACCCATGTAGATATAAGGTGTCCCGCGAGAAAGGTGAATACTGGCCGCTAGCATGGTAGCTCCTTCCTTGCGGAAGTTTTGAATATCAACAAAACGGTTCAAGGCGCGTGGTTGATCGTGATTGTTCCAAAAGAGGGCACTCCAGCCATTTTTGTCACTCATTTCCTTACCCCAGCTATGATAAAGACTTTTCAACTCTTCAAAATCAAAGGGAGCCAAGGTCCACTTTTGCCCATCTTTGTAGTCCACCTTGAGGTGATGAAAATTAAAGGTCATGGATAATTCCTGACGGTCAGGCGACGAATAGAGGACACAATTTCCCATAGTTGTAGAAGACATTTCCCCAACTGTCATAAAGCTATCGTCTGCTCCAAAAGTGGCTTGATTCATCATACGCAAATAGTCATGAACGATGGGCTTGTCTGTGTAAGCTGGCTTTCCTTCATTTTCAGGACAATCCACTAAGACTTCATCCTTGCCAATCAAATTGATCACATCAAATCGGAAACCTTTGACACCCTTGTCGCGCCAGAAATTAACAACCTTGAAAAGCTCCTTACGAACATTGGGATTGCGCCAGTTAAGGTCAGCCTGGGTCTCATCAAAGAGGTGAAGGTAGTATTTCCCTGTATTCCCAAAGGGCGCCCATGCAGAGCCACCAAACTTAGACTGCCAGTCTGTTGGTTGGTCTTGGACGAAGAAAAAGTCTTGATAATACTTGTCACCAGCTAGGGCTTTCTGAAACCATTCATGCTCTGTCGAACAATGATTGAGCACCATGTCCAGCATAAAGTCAATCTTGTGCTCTTTACCGACACGCACCATTTCTTCAAAATCAGCCATATCACCAAAAAGAGGATCAACAGCCATATAATCTGAAATGTCGTAACCATTATCCCGTTGAGGGCTTGGATAGAATGGATTGAGCCAGACCATATCCACGCCCAATTTGGCTAGATAGGGGATTTTTTCGATAATTCCACGTAAGTCCCCAATACCATTGCCAGTGGTGTCTTTGTAAGATTTTGGATA
Source organism: Streptococcus mitis (assembly GCF_023109515.1). Lineage (GTDB taxonomy): Bacteria > Bacillota > Bacilli > Lactobacillales > Streptococcaceae > Streptococcus > Streptococcus mitis_CS. The sequence continues at coordinate 86,484 of NZ_JALDUM010000003.1, read as the reverse complement.
GATTTGATAGACTACTTTTCTTTTATCAAGTGTCATCTATTTCTCCTTTTCTGATAAAAGGGAGGAAGCCGTCTTCCGTCCCTATTTGTGCTATTTTGATTAGATTCGTGTTGCGACCATGAGATCTTCTCCAGCTTGGATCGTTGTCGGATAAGTTCCAGTGATGGTCGCTGTATAAGCATCTTGATTGGTAATAATGACAGGAGTTTCTGTTACCAGACCTGCATCCTTGATAATATCCATATCAAAACGAATCAATTTCTGCCCAACTGTGACATGATCTCCTTGGGCTACTAGACTTTCAAATCCTTTGCCATCAAGACCTACTGTATCCATACCGATGTGGATGAGCAATTCCACTCCCTCATCAGAGACAATACCGATGGCATGCTTGGTAGGGAAAAGAACCGTAACTGTCCCATTGACTGGAGAAGACAACTCACCTTGACTTGGTTCAATGACCAGACCTTGCCCCATGACACCTGAAGCAAAGACTGGATCAGTTGCTTGACTTAGTTCTTTTACTTGTCCTTCAAGTGGGCTAACAATTTCTACTGGAGTATGTTCTACTGGTTCATGGCTCACAAATTCTGCTTCTTCTTGAGCAACGAATTCTGCCTGCAAGTCCGTATCATCCTCTGTTTTTGTAAAGAGACCAGCCTTGCGGAAAAAGAAAGTCAAGAGCATTGGAACAAGAATAGCGACTAGCATAGTTCCTGCAAATGGTAGCATGTATTGAGGTTGAATAGAGAGGATACCTGGCAAACCACCGATACCAATAGAAGCCGCAGTTACATTAAAAGTAACGGATAACATGCCTGCAAGAGCTGAACCAGTCATTCCAGCTACAAATGGATAGATGTATTTGACATTGACCCCAAAGAGGGCTGGTTCTGTAACACCGAGATAGGCTGAAATAGTGGCAGGAAGTGAAACCTGAGCCTCACGCTCATCATGACGGTGCATGAAATAGTAAGCAAATACGGCCGAACCTTGGGCAATATTAGAAAGAGCAATCATAGGCCAGAGGGCAGTTCCACCAGCATCCGCAATCAATTGTGTATCAATAGCATTAGTCATATGGTGCAGACCTGTAATGACAAATGGTGCATAGAGGGCACCAAAAATCGCACCGAAGAACCACTTAACAGGACCAGTTAATCCTGCTAATACAACTGATGAAAGTCCTTGCCCGATTGTCCAACCGATTGGTCCCAAGACAGTATGAGCCAAAATCAAGGCTGGAATCAATGACAAGAAAGGTACAAAAATCATAGAAATCACTTCTGGGATATGCTTACGCCAGAAAATTTCAAGATAAGACAGACTCAAACCTGCAAGCAAGGCTGGGATAACTTGGGCTTGGTAACCGATACGATTAACAGTAAAATAGCCAAAATTCCAAACCCAGTTTGCTGCGATATCAGCTGCTGGCGTTGAAGCAACCGCATAGGCATTGAGCAACTGAGGCGATACCAAACAGATTCCGAGAACAATTCCCAAGATTTGGCTGGTTCCCATCTTACGAGAAACAGACCAAGTAATCCCTACTGGTAAGAACTGGAAGATAGCTTCACCAGGCAACCAGAGGAAGTGATTGACACCTGCCCAAAACTGAGAGGTTTCTGTGATGGTCTTACCATCCAACATAGACCAATGGACACCTTCCAAAACATTACGGAAACCGAGGATCAATCCACCAACAATCAAGGCTGGAATAATCGGAGTAAAGATTTCCGCCAGAGTGGTCATGACACGTTGGACCACGTTTTGATTACTCTTAGCTGCAGACTTGGCTGCTTCTTTGGAAACACCCTCAATTCCTGAAACAGCTGTAAAATCATTATAAAAAATCGGCACGTCATTCCCAATAATCACCTGAAATTGACCTGCATTTGTAAAAGTTCCTTTAACAGCTGAAATTGACTCGATAGCCTTAACATTAGCCTTCTTATCATCTCCTAAAACAAACCGCATCCGTGTCGCACAGTGGGTTACGGCAGTCACATTTTCTTTGCCTCCAATTGCCTGAAGCAAATCTTTGGCTGCTTGTTCAAATTTTCCCATTTGATTCTCCTTATACTTGTCAAAGCAAGTTTGATTTGATAAGTATATTGTAAACGATATCAAACCTGTATGCAACTTGTTTGGTATAAAAAGAGGATTTTTTTATCATTTTTCTGGAACTTGTATGGTAAAATAGATACAGGTGTTCATTAAACTAGACTAAAAACCCATTTAAGGAAGCAAAATGAAGAAATACCAACAACTTTTTAAGCAAATCCAAGAAACCATTCAAAACGAGACTTACGCTGTCGGAGATTTCCTTCCTAGCGAGCACGACCTTATGAACCAGTATCAGGTAAGCCGTGATACCGTCCGAAAGGCCCTGTCTCTCCTCCAAGAGGAAGGATTGATCAAAAAGATAAGAGGGCAAGGTTCTCAAATCGTCAAAGAAGAAACCGTCAATTTCCCTGTATCCAACCTAACAAGCTACCAAGAGCTAGTTCAAGAACTTGGACTGCGCTCCAAAACCAACGTGGTCAGTCTGGACAAGATTATTATTGATAAAAAATCCTCACTAATAACTGGCTTCCCAGAGTTTCGTATGGTTTGGAAGGTGGTCCGCCAGCGTGTGGTGGATGATCTGGTATCCGTTCTGGATACGGACTATCTGGATATGGAACTAATCCCAAATATCACTCGCCAAATTGCTGAGCAGTCCATCTATTCTTATATAGAGGACGACCTCAAACTCCTTATTGATTATGCTCAAAAGGAAATAACCATTGACCACTCAAATGACAGAGACAAGATTCTCATGGACATAGGCAAAGACCCTTATGTCGTTTCAATCAAGTCAAAAGTCTATCTCCAAGACGGGCGCCAGTTTCAGTTTACTGAAAGCCGCCATAAACTCGAAAAATTCAGATTTGTAGATTTTGCAAAGCGTAAGAAATAAAAGACTGAGACACCAGATCTCAGCCTTTTTCTTTATCCCAAAACCAATTCATCACTAACTAGACTTTGGCCACTATTTTTCTGGAAGAGACGCATAAGATCTTCAACTGTCAGATGCTTTTTCTCCTCTCCCTTGACATCCACCACTATCTTACCCTGATAGAGCATAATGAGACGATTACCATACTCAATCGCATGGTTCATATCGTGGGTAATCATCAAAGTCGTCAATTGATGGTGTTCCACAATCTTTTGCGTCAAGTCCATCACCATTTGACTCGTTTTCGGATCAAGTGCCGCAGTATGTTCATCCAAAAGCAAAAGTTTGGGTTTCACCAGAGCTGCCATGACTAGGGTCAAGGCCTGTCTTTGTCCTCCTGAGAGGTATTGAGTATCCACTTTCAAGCGGTTTTCAAGACCAATATTCAACTCTTTCAAGGCTTCTTGAAACTGGATTCTATCCTTCTCCTTCACGCCCCAACCAAGCCCTCTCTTCTGCCCGCGTCTCAAGGCAATAGCCATATTCTCCTCAATCGTCAAACGAGAAGCTGTTCCCATCTTAGGATCTTGAAAAACACGGGCAATATCCTTGGCTCTCTTTCTGACACTCAGATTTTTAATGGATTTGCCTGCCAGTAGAAGGTCCCCTTCATCCACAGATAAATTGCCGGCCAAGATATTCATCAAAGTAGATTTTCCTGCTCCATTTCCACCAATCACAGAGATAAAATCTCCCTCTTCAACCTCTAAATCTAATCCTTTGAGGACATGGTTCTCATTGACCGTCCCTGCTTCAAAGGTTTTGTGAATATTTTCAAGTGTTAACAAACTTGCCATAACTTTCTCCTCCTATTCATTTCTCAATTTCAGACCACGAATCTTTAATCTCTTTTGCAATTCTGGTGCAAATAAAACTAAAGCGAGCAAGATTGCATTAAAGAGACGAACTAAGTTTTGATCTAGATTTGGAATTTCATAGATATTTAAAATAATCAAACGGTATACAATAGCACCGATTCCGATGGATAACAAGCGGCCTCCAATGGTCAAGTCGTGTATCAAAACTTCCGCAATAATAACTGCACTCAAACCAACAACGATAGTTCCTGTCCCAGAAGTTACATCCGAAAATCCATCATTTTGGGCAAACAAGGAACCACATAGGGCAATCAAGCCGTTTGAAATCATGTAACCAACAATCTTCATGGTGTCTACATTGACCCCATTGGCCTCACTCATCGGAATATTGTCCCCAGTCGAACGCAAGACCAAGCCAATCTCTGTTTTCATCAAAAGAGTCAAGACCAAACAAACAAGTAAGAGACAGGCCAAACTGAATGAGAAAACAGCTTCTTCATTTGTCAGTCCCAAGCTAGCCAACTGTTTAAAGACAGTTGAAGAATCTCCCAAGGAAAGATTGGGCACACTTCCCATGATTTTAATATTGATTGAATAAAGCCCTGTCAAGGTCACAATACCTGTCAAGAGAGCTGGAATTTTCATCTTGGTGTGGAGCATTCCTGATACTAGACCTGCTACCATACCTGCAAACAAAGCAAGTAAAGTCGCAATCCAAGGATTTGTCCCTGCCTGTATCTGAGATGCGACGACAGCCGCCCCCAGTGGAAAGGCTCCTTCAGCAGTCATATCCGCAATATCCAAAATACGGAAAGTCAAGTAGACCCCAATCGCCATAATCGACCACAACAAACCTTCTGATAAACTAGATAACACAAAATTCATCTTAAACCTCCTTATTCCTTGCCTTCTAACTTACTAATATCAATTCCCAATGCATCTGCCATTTCTTGATTGGTATGCAATTCCAGTTTTTCAGGCAACTCAACTGCTATATTTTCTGGCTTTTCACCTTTTAAGACACGAATCAACATGCGAGCCGTCTGTCTTCCCAATTCTTCATAATTGGTTCCGTAGTTATACAGGCCACCAACCGCAATCATTTCTGTTGAACCACCGAATACTGGAACCTTGTGTTTAATAGAAACCTGCTTAACTGTTTCCATGGTTGACGAAATGATATTATCCGTTGGGACAAAAACCATATCCACCTCTGCCATCAAGCTTTCTGCTGCAGCCTTGACGTTGTTACTGTCCAAGATTGTTTTTTCAACAACGGTAAAGCCTTTTTCTTCCAAAAGGCGCTTAGCTTCATCCTTTTGGACAACCGAATTGGGCTCACTCTGAGTATAGAGGATTCCAATCGTTTTAGCCTTTGGTAGGACTTTCTTTATCAAATTAATTTGGGTTGAAATGGCATCTGATGACTGATCGCTTGTCCCAGTTACATTGCCCCCAGGATGCTCTCTTGACTCAACCAACTTGGCACTGACAGGATCTGTTACCGCTGAAAAGATAACAGGTGTCGCTTGTGTTGTATTGGCCAAGCTCTGAGCAGAAGGCGTTGCGATAGCTAGAACGACATCACTAGATTCTGCTAGTTGCTGGGAAATCGTTTTTAGATTTCGTTGTTCTCCCTGTGCATTTTGCAAATCAATCTCAATATTTTCCCCCTCAACATAGCCTTGTTTAGCCAGTTCATCTACAAAGCCTTCTCTAGTAGCATCTAGAGACTGGTGGGTAATAAATTGCGAAATACCGATACGAAACACATCTTTTTTCTTATCTGACTTCAACTGATGCAAACTAATCAGAGAGGTCAAGAGGATCCCCACTACCAAGAGAGGGGCTAGTAATTTTCGAACAACTTTCATAATGAAACTCCTTCTCAGAAAAGATAAAACAAAAAACCGCCTAGATACTATCTAAACGGATGCTTGAAATAATCTAACAAGTTACAACTTAGCTAGTCCATTTAGATATTCATCTATATGGACCACAATCAAAAATCTTAGCCACATAGATACAAACAAATTGCTTGAACTGTTTGCATCCATGGTGACATGTCTACAAACACTATCTAAAGTAGCTAAAGTAAAAGTTTTGATTCATCGTTACAGCTTGTTTCTTATTCATTTCTTTTTCTGCTTTCTTTTTTGATGCTTCCTATCTTACCACCTTTTTCATTAGCTGTCAAGAATATTTCAGAATTTTTTAAAATTTTTCGAAAATTCTTTCAAGTAGCTTTCAAAGACTTTCAAATCAGTCCAACAAAAAAAGGTTTATAATTTCCATATCAATTTTTATGGAAATTATAAAACCATTATTAGTTTAACCCTTGTTGGTAACGCGCCAATTCGGCTTGGTTAGCCCAAACATAGTGACCTGGACGGATTTCTACCATAGATGGCTTATCAGTCTCATAGTCGTGTTGACTTGGGTCGTAAACCTTCAAGACCTTCTTACGTTCCAAGATTGGGTCTGGGATTGGTACCGCTGAAAGCAAGGCTTGAGTATATGGGTGAATTGGATTGTTAAACAATTCTTCTGTTTCAGCAACCTCTACAATAACACCCTTGTAAATAACTGCGATACGATCTGAAATAAAGCGAACAACCGACAAGTCATGGGCGATGAAGAGATAGGTCAAACCAAGTTCTTTTTGGAATTTTTTGAGCAAGTTCAAGACCTGAGCACGCACAGAAACGTCCAAGGCTGAAATGGGCTCATCCGCAATAACAAAGTCTGGTTGCATGACCAAGGCACGGGCAATACCGATACGTTGACGTTGACCACCTGAGAATTCATGAGGGTAACGAGTCAAGTGCTCAGCAAGAAGCCCCACTTCACGAATAATATTTTTAACTTTCTCTTTACGTTCTTCTTCATCCTTGAACAGATGATGATTGTAAAGACCTTCTGAAATAATATAATCAACAGTCGCACGTTCATTCAAACTTGCGGCAGGGTCTTGGAAAATCATCTGGATTCGACGAATCAATTCCGCAGCTTGTTCACGCGATTTCTTACCATTAATCTTTTGACCTTCAAAAATGATATCTCCATTACTTGTATCATTGAGACCGATGATAGCACGACCAATAGTTGTTTTCCCACTACCTGACTCACCAACAAGCGAGAACGTTTCTCCCTTGTTGATAAAGAAGTTAGCATTTTTAACCGCGACAAACTTCTTACTTCCTTCACCGAAGGAAATTTCTAAATCTTTGATTTCTACTAATTTTTCAGACATTTCCTTCCTCCTAGTCAGCCAGATGGGCAAATCCCATTTTTTCACGGATCTTATCATGGAGATTTGCAATCACAGCTGGTTTTTCTACTTTTGGAGCATCCTCATGAAGAAGCCAAGTTTTAGCCCAATGTGTCTCTGATACTGAGAATTGAGGAGCTTTTTGTTCGAAGTCAATCTGCATTGCATAGTCTGAACGCAAGGCAAAGGCATCTCCTTTTAGGTCAGTATAAAGTGACGGAGGTGTTCCTGGGATTGAGTAAAGATCCCCTTTATCATCAGCAAGCTGAGGCAAGCTAGACAAGAGACTCCATGTATATGGATGGCGAGGGTCATAGAAGACTTCCTCAACAGTTCCATACTCAACGATTTCTCCTGCATACATAACTGCTACCTTATCCGCAATACTTGCTACCACACCAAGGTCGTGAGTGATAAAGATTGTTGTGAAATGATACTCATTTTGTAATGATTTAAGCAAATCAATAATCTGAGCTTGGATGGTCACATCCAAGGCCGTCGTTGGCTCATCACAGATCAAGACATCAGGTCGGCAGGCAAGGGCAATAGCAATAACGATACGTTGACGCATCCCTCCAGAATATTGGAATGGGTATTCATCAAAACGTCTATCTGCATCTGGAATCCCAACCTTATTCATGTAGTCAATCGCCAATTCTTTCGCTTCTTTAGCTGTTTTGCCTTGGTGTTTTACAATAACTTCTGTAATCTGACTACCAATTGTTTTAATTGGGTCCAAACTAGTCATTGGATCTTGGAAGATAGTCGCAATCTTAGCACCACGAATTTGTTCCCAATCCTTGTGAGAAGACAAGGCTGTCAAGTCCTGACCACGGTAGTCAATACTTCCTTGGGCAATGCGACCATTTTCTTCAAGCATACCTGTGAAGGTCTTTGTCAAAACAGATTTTCCTGATCCTGACTCACCTACCAAGGCTAGTACTTCTCCTTCAACTAGTTCAAGGGAAACGCCGCGAATGGCTGTCAATACTTTGTCACGAACGTCAAATTCCACGACAATATCGCGAGCAGTCAAAATTACATTTTTTTCTTTTGTCATTTCTACTCCTATCTATGTGTACGTGGATCACTAGCATCCGCTAAGTTTTGACCAACTACGAAAAGGGACAAGGATACCAAGACAAGAGTTGTCAATGGAATCCAGAACAAGTAAGCATTAGTTGTTACGTTTTGTGAATAATCTGAAATCAAACGACCCAAACTTGGCACTGTAATTGGTAATCCAAGACCGAAGAATGACAAGAAGGCTTCGTATGAGATAAAGCTTGGAAGCATTTGAGTCATGGTTGTCACAATAACAGATACCAATTGAGGCATGATATTTTTGGCAACAATCTTCAAGGTTGGTGTTCCCAGAGTACGTGACGCCAAGTTGTATTCCAAGTCACGGTAACGCAAGATTTGCACACGAATCATGAAGGCAATTCCAATCCATGTTGTTACACTCATGGCAAAAATCAGATTCCAGAATCCCGCACCGATTGAGTAAGTCAAGACAATGACAATCAAAAGAGATGGGATGTTTGAGATGACGTTATAAACTTCCATCATCACGCGGTCAACTGATTTTGAAATTCCCCAAATACCACCGACAAAAACACCGATAACCAAGTTAATCACTGTTGCAATCACAGAAATGAGGATAGAGTTACGAGCTCCGAACCAGACACCGTCAAAGAGAGATTTACCGTTACTGTCTGTACCGAACCAATGCTCAGCATTTGGCTTGATATAACGAGCACTAAAGTCGTTTACCTTGCTGACATCATTGAAATCAAACTTAGAAAACATTGGGTAGATGAAACTCATCAAAATGATAGCTACCAAGATTCCCAACATGACTACAGTTGATTTCTTCTTCATAAATTGTCTAAACACTGAACCCCAGTATGAATAAGCTGGCGCATCAATAGCTTCAGAGGCAAAATCGTCACGTTTTACAAACTGAAATTTTTCTTTATCGATTGTAGACATTATTTGCCTCCTTTCTCAGTCAATTTAATACGTGGATCAATAATAGTCATCCAAATATCTCCCAAAAGAAGTGAGAAGATAGAAATACATGTAAAGATGAAGACAAGACCAACGACCATAGAGTTATTAGATGCTTTTACAGAGTCAATCAACATTTTACCCATACCTGGGAAGGCGAAGACTGTTTCAGTAAGGGTTGCACCACCAATAACCCCGATAACGGCACCAGGAATTCCTGAAACCAGCGGAACCATGGCATTTTTAAAGATGTGTTTGTTTGAAATTTCTTTTTCAGACAAACCTTTGGCACGAGCAAAACGAACAAAGTCCTGTGATTGCAAGTCAATCATGTAACGACGAATCCAAATAGCTGTACCAGGAGCACCCAACAAACCAAGAATCACTGCTGGTAAAACATACGAACGCCAATCTCCAGCACCCAAAATAGGGAATGAATCTGGAAGACCAATTGATGATCCAATCAAACGAACAATGTAAACCAAGGCAATGGTTGGAAGGGCCATCAAGAAGGTCAAAAACCCTGTTGAGAAGCTATCAATCCAAGTATTCTTGAAGCGAGCCATAGCTGAACCAAGTGGCACGGCAATCGCATAAGAAATCACCAAACCAATCAATCCAACGACTGCAGAGCTAGCAATCATAGAAGGATATTGGTAGTTGCTTTCAGTTGCAGTATATGGGTCATCTTTCCCATAGTTAGCTACTTCACGAGAATCAGCCTGACTAGGCGATTTGTAGGTTCTTGAGTAAATATTTACAGAAGAAGTTTTCTTACCTGTTGGGAACTGAACTTGAGATGTTTTTGTTTGCCCTTGTCCTTGAGTAATGACCTGTAAAACAGGGCTATTAGCATAGGTTGGATAAGAGTCACCTAAATTAATGTTCACAAAGTTTTGATGCACAAACGGGAACTGACTGTTGAAGTACAAGAGATATTTGTGTTTTGTTCCTGAACCGACCAAGGACCATCCGATCGCTGGATCGTTTTCAAAACGAAGGTAACGTTTCAAGTCTGGATTTTCAGGGTCTTGAATTTTATTTGTATGATCAATGTCAATCAAGTTAGCATAGAAGTGAAAAACACGTTCAAAAATCGGGATTTCACGCGTAGCGTAGAATTGGCCACTTTCAGTAAATTCTCCCAGGGTCCAACCATGACCGATTTGTTTGATGTATTTTTCATAGATAGCCTTGTTGGTATCATTGGCTTCAACTGTTACAGAAGCATCCATCTGGCTAGCTTTTTCTTGCAACTCTTTGGTATCGTAGTACTCGATATAGCCCATACGCTCATAAACGGTATTCTCATAGTTATCACGTTTATCAGCAGTTGTAGCAATCTTGTTATAGTTGGTATCCTGTTTGAAAATCAATTTTCGAGGAACCATTGTATAGATAATCGTGTAAGTCAAGGTTGTTACTAAGAAGATAGAAACCAAGGACCGCAAAACACGCATAAAAATATATTTTTTCATATCATTTCCTTTAAAAATCCCAAAAGAACCTTCTCCTCATGGAGAGAAAGTTCTATTGAAAATTATTTACTTCACATGACTTGCCAATTCTTTTTGAGCTTTTTCGTTTGACTCAGTCTTTTCTTTCAACCATTTTTCACGAGCTTTTTCATACTCTTCTTTGGTGATTGCTTTTTCACCAACTTCAGTGTACTTCAAGTATCCTGAATTTTCACCTTTAAGGCCGGCTACAGAATATGAAGAGCTAAATGGTAGAACTTTTGAAACATATGAAACGGCTGTTTCTTTAGGAGAAGCCATTACTGGAATTGTCAAAGCATTGTCAGTCAACCAAGCTTGTGCCACCGCGTATTTTTCATAACGTTTTTGAACATCTTGGTTTTCGCTGTTTGCGTCATCAAGTAATTTTCCATAGTCAGCTAAACCAAGTTTGCTTACTACTGATGCATCTGTGTTTTGGTCAATACCAAGGTAAAGGCGAGTGCTTCCTCCCTTAAGGACGAATTGATCCAAGAAAGTAGAAGGATCTTGATAGTCCGGGTTCCATCCTAGCAAGGTATGGATATCCCAGTCTTGCTCTTTAGCTGTTGGAGCGCTAAATGAAATTGGTAAAGCTTCTGCTTGAGTCATTTGTTGTAAGTCTACAACAACATTATCTGAACCCAATACTTTTTCAATTGATTGTTTCAATGATTGAACACGGTTTACAACCGCTGTTGATTCTTGGATAACCAGGGCATCCAAGTGGATTGGGAATTCAACACCTTCAGCTTGTAGACTTGATTTGGCTTTAGCAAAGACTTCTTTCGCTTTTTCTTCATTGTAAAGGCCATTTTGAGAATCTGCTAGAGACACGTTTGACCAAGTAGAAGAATTTGTCTTAGCCAAGCTATCTTGTACCAATTCACCAAATGTTTTCTTACCAACTTGAAGATTATAAGGTGCAAACGTATTACGGATGGCTACTGCAGCTCCATCAGTACCATTTGTTTGAGCTGAGTAAGAATTGCGATCGACAGCAAAGTTCAAGGCTTGACGGAATTCCTTGTTTAGCAATGCTTTCTGAGTAGATGTCTTTTGGGTATCACTTGTTTTGGCAGTGTGGTTATAGGTTGTACGGCCATAATTCAAGCTGACAGTTGCAACACCCGCTCCTGGTTCATTAAAGTAAATGTTATCTTTAAAGTCAGCTGCATATTTTTCATATGTAGAACTTGTAGGGAAGATACGAGCCTTGCTATATTGACCATCAGCAAAACCTTTAGCAATCACATCTTGGTCCTTACCATCCCAGAAAGTGAACTTAACGTTCTCAATTTTTACATTTTCTTTGTCCCAGTAAGCATCATTTTTAGCCATCTCGATAGATGATTTTGGAGTTACAGATTTTAAGACAAATGGACCGTTATAAAGAATAGAGTTAGCATCGGTTGGGGCACCAAAACCTTCACCTTTTGAAGTTAAGAATTCTTCATTAACCGGCATCAAAACACCACTAGTGGTCTTATCATTCCAGAAAGTTTCTGGCTGGTTCAAGGTATATTCTAGTGTTTGATCATCAAGTGCTTTTACTCCAACGGTTGAAAAATCGCTTGTTTCACCCTTGATATAGGGTTCTAATCCCTTAATAGAAGAGCTAACGATTGAAAGTCCTTTTGATTTTCCATCTACGGCATGTTTCAAACCAGTAACGAAGTCTTTAGCAGTTACAGGAGCGTATTCTTCTCCCTCTGCTGTAACCCATTTAGCATCCTTACGGATTTTATAGGTATAAGTCAAACCATCTTTTGAAACTGTCCATGATTCAGCAATAGAAGGAACCAAGTTACCATATTTATCATTAGCCAACAAACCATCTACAGCATTTGTTGTGACGAATGATGTTGAATCGATATTGCTGACGATATAATCCAAAGTTTCTGGATCTGTTTGATAAACATATTGGTAATCTTTTGCTAATTTAGCATTATTTGAACTAGTGTTTGAACACGCAGCTAGAACTCCTGACGCTAATAAGGTAGCTCCCGCTACAGCAAGCACTTGACTTTTTTTCATTTATTTACTCCTCTTATAAATAAAGTATAGGTTATCATCAATTATATCATAGATTTCAAGAAAAGTAAACGAATTTTCAGAATATTTAGGCTTATTGATACAAAAAATCTGAAAAAGCTATTGACTGAAAATCATTTTCAAGGTATAATAATAAACGTTAAGGCGGTATAGCCAAGTGGTAAGGCACGGCTCTGCAAAAGCTTGATCGTCGGTTCAAATCCGTCTACCGCCTTCTTTAACTTGATTTATCAGGTTTCATTTAAACAGAAAGCCCAATTTAAAGGGCTTTTTTCTTTTTCCTTGAATAAATACGTATAACTTTAAAAAACTTTTGGGGCAAGTTTGGGGCTGAGTCTTTCGAGGACACAATTTCCTTTTGAAATCAACTGAAAAAAGCTTTGTCACGCCTGGTGACAAAAGCCTCTAGTTTACTCTGTTTCTTCTTCTATTTCAACTTCGGTAATTTGGACTTTTACCTTGGTAACACGTCCATTTTTCACCTTATCATTGGTTAGGATAAGTTGTTTGTTTTGGCTGACTAATTCATAACTGAGTTTCTCAGTCGTTGGAATGGTCCCAACTCCTGTCAAATAATAACCAGCGATGGTATCAACGTCATCACTTTCCAGTTCAACATCAAAGTAGTCATTAAAATCATTGAGATTCATGGTACCTTGAACGATATAAGTATCTTCTCCAATTTTATGAACTTCGATTTCAGCCTTATCTGTTTCGTCATCGATTTCCCCAACGATTTCTTCTAAGAGGTCTTCTAGGGTCACCAAACCAGCCATCCCACCGTATTCATCCAGCAAGATTGCCATTTGTCTTTGGGTATTGCGCAATTCTTTTAACAAGTCATCCACAAAAATAGTTTCAGGAACAAAAAGTGGATCTTGTAAGATTTTCTTCCAAACAATATTGTCAAAACCGTCCACAAAGCCCGCATTAAGGAGACTCTTGGTGTGAATGATCCCAATCACGTTATCCTTATCCCCATCATAGACAGGGATACGAGAATAATTTTGTTTTAAAATACTTTGGATGATGGTTTGACTATCATCCTGAATATCGACCATGAAGGCATCCGTTCGAGGAACCATGACTTCTCTGGCCATTAATTCGTCCAGTGAGAAAATCCCTTGTAACATCTCAATTTCGTCAGCATCTAGTGTTTCTTCACTATTTGTCAACATGTACTCAATTTCATCACGGGTCATTTTTTCATCAGCATCGTCAAAAGTCATTGGAGTCAAGCGACTCAAGAGATTGGTAGATGCAGACAAGAGCCAAACAAAGGGACTAACTAGTTTCCCAAGCCCAATGATAACTGGCGCTGTACGAATCGCCAAGGCATCCTTTAGATTAAGAGCGATTCTCTTAGGATACAATTCCCCAAAAACGATGGAAATATAAGTCAAAAATGCTAAAGATAGAAAACTTGCAACGGCATAAGCTGTTTCGCCATTTCCAAGCCAAGATGCAATTTCTCGCCCCAGAGTTTCTGCCAAACTCGCCCCTGATAAGATCGTAATCAGGGTAATCCCTACTTGAATGGTTGATAAAAAGTGGTTAGGATTTTCTAGTACTTTCAGCAGACGGATATAGCGTCTATCTCCTTCTTCTGCCTTTTGTTCAACCCGCGCACGGTTAAGTGAAACCATGGCCATTTCTGTGGCTGAGAAAAAGGCATTTAACACCGTCAAGATAAACAATAAAACAAATTGTAGCAACAAATTCTGACTACTTGGGTCTTCCATAGTTCTTCTCCTAAAATAGTATCTTACCCTCTATTATATCACAAAATATAGTCCAGTACATATTATTTTTTCTCATACTCTTCGAAATTCACTTTAAACCACGTCAGCTTCATCTGCAACTTCAAAGCTGTGCTTTGAGCAACCTGTGGCTAGCTTCCTAGTTTGCAATTTGATTTTCATTGAGTATCATTGTATATTGTAGCCCTGCTTAAACTAGTAAAAAAGAACTCCTATATCCACAAGTGACATAGGAGTTTATTTTGTATTTTACTGAGTAACAGTCACTTCTCCAGTTCGGTAATCCAGTTGAAGTCCCTTTTGAACATTGGGAACTAGAACATTAAATTCCAATTCTCCGTCTGAAGACTTGGCTTCAATCTGTGAAGCTGAAGGAACTAAATCCTCGTTTGAAGCGTAATAAAGGGTTACACGGTAACGGACACGCTTGTTTTTATCCAAGGCCTTGCGTACCATGCTTTCATAGTAGTTTTGACCAGTCGAATCCTCGGCTTGAGCCTGATTTGCCCAGGCTGTTTGAACAGCAATGTTTTTAGGATTGCTTGTCGAGGCATCAAAACCATCCAAACCACCGATTAAGGCATAGCCTAACAAGTGACCTCTATCGACCGCATGGGTATAAGTACCCTTTAGATTCTTAACCTGATGCCAGCCTGGAGGAGTCCATGAAGTCGAACCATTCCCAGTTTCTTCACGATTCTTGTACTGGCGAGTAGCCTTAGACAAGAGGGCATTAGCTACGGTTGGCACAGTTTCCTTGCCCACTGTCTTTGTTTTATTATCAGCGTAAGGTTTACTTGAAACCTTGGCATCTAGATTTGTTTTATTGCCATTGACGATAAAAGCACCTGAGCCATTCCACTCAAGACTCCCTTTTATTTGGCTCTTGACTGCGTCTGTTAAAACACTTTCTGCCAATTCTTGACTAGGAGCCTCAGACGACTGTTTTTTCTGACTAACCCTTGTTTTAGGACTATTAGCTGTCGACTGCATCTGCTTGATATAATAGCTTCCCGCAGATAAAAGCAATAACACTAGCAGTCCGATCAGTGTCTGTCTTGTTTTTTTATCCATTTTTCTCCTTATCTCTAGAAAAAGACTGGTTCTCCAGCCTAATTTCCTGTAAATTTATGAATCAATTCCTGCCATTTTGCTGGAGACAGGATAGCCCATGGATCTTGACCCTTGCCCAAGATTCCATAACCTACCATTAAGCCGATTCCTAGGGCTAGAGCACCCAAAAACAGTACCAAAATGACTAGAAGTAAACGCTTGATTACGTAGCTTGATTTCTTATTCATCTTCATCACTTGCCTCAATCCGCTGAATCTTAGCACCTAGCTGTGCCAACTTCTCATGGAAACGGTAGTAACCTCTATCCAAGTGAACCAATTTACCAACTACAGTTTTTCCTTGTGCTACCAAACCTGTCAAAATCAAGGCAGCACTGGCACGAAGGTCAGTTGAAAGAACTTCTGCCCCCTGCAAAGGTTGACCACCAACAATACGAGCTGTATCACGGATAATCTCAGAGTGCAAGCCCATGCGACGCATTTCTTCTAGATGTTGGAAACGATTTTCGAAAACTGTCTCCACCATAGTTGATTCCCCTTTTGCGACGGTCATCAAGGCTGTAAATTGGGCCTGCATATCCGTTGGAAAACCTGGGTGGGGCAAGGTTTTCACATGAACAGCTTTTAAATTTTCTAGTTGAGATCGAACTCGAATTCCTTCAGACTCCTCTGTCACTTCCACTCCCATTTCAAGCAATTTGGCAATCAAGGGACGGTTGTGCTCCCAGACAGCGTCTTTAATCAAGACATTACCACCAGTCATGGCAGCAGCTACCATAAAGGTTCCTGCTTCGATACGGTCTTGGACTACATTGTGAGTCGTACCATGAAGTTTCTCAACACCGGTAATGGTAATGGTCTCTGTACCAGCACCCTTAACCTTAGCTCCCATTTCATTGAGGAGAATAGCTAGGTCCACAATCTCAGGCTCACGCGCAGCATTTTCAATCACTGTCACCCCATCAGCTAGGGTCGCTGCCATCATCAAGTTCTGCGTAGCACCAACACTTGGGAAGTCCATGTAGATATGAGCTCCATGTAAGCGATCAGCCTTGGCTTCGATATAACCAGCTGTCTGACTAATCTTAGCCCCCATAGCTTCTAGACCTTTCAAATGAAGATCAATAGGACGGCTACCAATCGTACAACCACCTGGCATGGATACCTTGGCATGACCTACACGGGCAAGAATTGGTCCCAAGACAACGATGGATGCGCGCATCTTGCTGACATACTTGTAAGGAGCTTCCTCAGTGATATCGCCAGTCGCGTCCACCTCAACAAGATGAGCTTCTTCATTAAAATCAACCTTGGCATTCAAACCACGAACCACCTGATTCATAGTGAAAACATCTGACAAGATAGGAACATTCTGCAAGACGGTCTTTCCTTCACTTGCTAGAATAGTCGCTGCCAACAAGGGTAAGACTGCATTCTTTGCTCCTTCGATCGTAACACTTCCTACCAGACGATTATCGCCACCTTGAACCACAATTTTTTCCATACTTATTTCCTTTACATTTGATTTTATAATAATCCTCTAAGCGCTTCTTGCCACAACTGATACAGGCTGATAAAGAAAGAACTCATGATGTAGCCCATTACAATGCTAAAAAAGGCTACTAATAAACGAACTTTTCCTGTATTCTCAGTTGTCACTTTTAAAACCTTTTCCCATCTAACAAGATCCTTTAAAAGGTAAAAACTCACATAAATAAAGAGCATGTGACTGCTTAGAGTGAATAATAATTGAACCATTTGACTATTATACCATCTTCTCTGTTTGTGCGCTAGTTTGGAAACTTCACTTAAAAACTAGGGATTGTTTTTCAAGTAATCAATTGCATCTTGTAGGGTTTTAACAGGCACGATTTTCATATCTGTCTTGATTGTTTTAGCTGCTTCCAGGGCTGTTTGGTAGTTGTTTTTAGCATCAGGATGTGCTTTTTGTTCTTCTTCGCTAACAGGGTTATCAGGAGCAAAGAAAATAGCAGCACCTTCTCTAGCCGAAGCTACAACTTTCTTATCAATGCCTCCAATGTCTCCCACATTACCATCGCGGTCAATGGTTCCTGTACCGGCAATGATACGGCCATTACGAAGGCCAGGGTCAGATATCTGGGTATAGATTGCCAGACTAAACATAAGACCTGCACTTGGACCGCCGATACCAGCTGTTGAAAAACGAATTGGGACATCACTGGTCACTTCTGTACGGTCAATCAAACCGATTCCAATCCCATTTTTGCCATTTTCCAAGGTGATAATCTTACCTTCTGCAGACTTGGTTTGCCCATCCTCTTCATAGGTGACCTTGACGGAGTCCCCTAGTTTTTGAGAATTGACGTAATCAATCAAATCTTTGGAACTGTCAAAGGTTTGATCATTGACTGCTGTGACCGTATCAGAGATGTTAAGAATCCCTTTAAAGGTCGAATTATCCGTCACAGTCAAAACATAAACCCCAAGATATTTTAGTTCAATATCCTTACCAGCTGTTTTTAGCCCTTGATACTTGGCCATGTTTTGTGATGTTTGCATGTAGAATTGATTGATCCGCATAAATTCAACATCAGAAGAGCCACCTGTAGTCTCTTGGGCACTACGAATATCTGTAAAAGGCGTCAACCAAGCATAAATCATATGGGCTAAAGTAGCGTGCTGGACACCAACCGTAACGAATTGATAGGCCCCAGCTTCCTTATCTTCTTTATCATTGACTTTAAGGACTTGGCGAATATCTTCCGAACCACCTGGAACTTCTATATAGTAGGGCAAGGGCACTACAAATGCCAAGAAAGTCACAATTAAGGCCGCAATGACATATAAGGGCCATCTAATCTTTTTTTTCATTTCTTATTTCCTCCAAAATACTCTCGGGAACATAGCAAGCAATATCCTGACCAAACTTCAAAAGCTCTCTAACACCGGATGAACTGAGATAGAGATGTTCAGGTCGACTATGTAAATAAATTGTCTCTAAATTAGGAGACAGCTGATGGTTGTAGTAATCAAAACTGGCTTCATATTGCAAATCCGTTGCATTTCTCAAGCCCCGCACTAGGCAAGTAGCCCCCAGTCTTTTTGCAACATCAACCACCAATTCATCATGAGAAGACACAACTTCAACATTTTCTAAATGTTTCAAAGCCTTTTCTAGCCCTCGTTTACGATTTTCGATAGGGAGAAATCCCTGTTTGTGGGGATTAAAAAAAATACCCACATAGAGCTTATCAAAAAGTCTGCTCGCCCGTTCAATGATATCCAGATGCCCATTTGTCATCGGATCAAATGAGCCTGTGAATAAGCCAATCTTATCTGACATAGACTGTCACCTTACTAATTCCATAAATCTTTTCCTTCCAGATACCCAGGCAGGCAATTTCTTCTGGAAGTTCAACAGCTTTATCCGTCTCACACACGACCATGACATCTTCAGAAAAAAGCTCTCTCTCAGCCATTTTTTCAACATCTGCTACGATTTGTTCCTTAGCATAAGGAGGGTCTAAGAAAATGAGGTCGAATTCGCCAGATACCTGTTCCAATGCCCTTTCTGCATCCATCTTGAGAAGTTGAAATTTTCCAACTTCCTTGGTCATCTGAATATTTTCAGCCACGATGGTCTGAGCCTTACGGTCTCGCTCCACCAAAACAGCGCTGGACATGCCACGCGAGACTGCCTCGATAGATAAACCACCACTACCTGCATAAAGGTCCAAGACTCGTCCCCCTTCAAAGTAGGGACCAATCATATTAAAAATAGCTCCCCTAACCTTATCCGAAGTGGGTCTTGTCGTCTTTCCTTCTAGTGTCTTGAGGGGACGCCCCCCATAGATTCCTGATACGATTTTCATACCGTTTATTATACCAAATTATGGGCGAAAAGAGAAAGAAAACCGAACCTTGCGGTTCGATTCTCTACAAAATATTTTCGTAAGTATCGCGGACTTCTTGAGGCCAAACACTTGTTTGCACTTCTCCGATGTGTTTCTTGCGAAGTAGGAACATGGCCATCCGAGATTGTCCAATTCCTCCACCGATTGTCAATGGGAATAGGCCATTCAACAAAGCCTTGTGCCATTCCAATTCCAAGCGATCTTCATCACCTGTGATGGTAACCTGACGGCGAAGCGTTTCTTCATCTACACGGATTCCCATAGAGGACAACTCAAAGGCTCCACCTAAAGACTCATTCCAAACAAGAATATCGCCATTAAGACCCTTGTAGCCATTTTCAGACTCACTTGTCCAGTCATCGTAGTCTGGTGCACGTCCATCGTGCGGTTTACCGTCTGGTAATTCGCCACCGATACCGATCAAGAAGACTGCTCCAAATTCTTTACAAATAGCATTTTCACGCTCTTTCGGTGTCAAGTCTGGGTAGCGTTCTACCAACTCTTCTGTGTGGATAAAAGTGATTTGTTTTGGCAAGATTGATTCGATGTCATAGCGGGCTTCAACAGCTAGCTCAGTAAGGCGAATAGCCTTGTAAATCTTCTCAACTGTTTCTTTTAGATAAGCGATATTCCGTTTACCATTTGGGATAACTTTCTCCCAGTCCCACTGGTCAACATAAACAGAGTGGGTCGCATCCAGCGAATCTTCGTCTGGACGAAGGGCCTTCATGTGGACAAAAAGACCTTCTCCCTCACCGAAACCAAAACGGGCCAAAGTATGGCGTTTCCATTTAGCAAGTGAGTGCACAACTTCATAAGTAGCATCAGGGATTTGGAGAACCTTGACCGATACGGCATTCTCCACACCTGATAAATTATCCTGCATCCCGTCGCCGACCCTGCTCAAGATAGGACCTTGAACTTCGACAACTTCTAACTTATCTTTCAAATACTGGGTAAAAGTGTTTTTGACAAAGGAAATCTCTTCTTGTTGATGAATAAAACTTTTCTTCATAAACTACTCCTCAAAAAATTAATTAAAAGCATTATACACCTATTTCCAAGAAAAGAAAAGAGCAAATACGAAAAAAATCAGTGCTCCTTCGAACACTGATGTTAGGGACCTTTTAGTCATTACGACCAAAGATACGTAGAATACTTAGGAAGAGATTGATAAAATCAAGATAGATACTGAGAGCCATTGACACAACCCAACCTGTCGCTACACGGCCTTGTGATTGCTCATAGACATAGCGAATTTTTTGGTTATCCCAAGCAATCAACCCTGAGAAAACCAAAACCATGGCTACGCTAATCATATAATCAAAGAAGCCGCTAGCCAAGAAAACATTAACTACCATGGCAATCAGCAAACCGATAAGAGCCGCCATCATAGCCCGACCAAGGCCACTCAAATCTTTCTTGGTGAACATGCCAACTGCCGCCATGACAAAGAAGAGAAGGGCGCTAGACACAAAGGCGGATAAAACTGTACCCGGAGTATAGAAGGCCACCACAAAACTAAGAGTAAAGCCGTTTAAAACAGAGTAAAGTAAAAATACTGGAAGAGCCGCTGGACTATTCTTTAAGGCCATGTTACTGGCAACGAAAACCAAGGCCAACTCCGCAAAAGTAGCAATGGTCAACCAGAGACGTCCCTGCATCAAAAAGTAAACCAACTGAGATTGAAAGACCGTTAACATAAGGCCTGATACCAAAGCGGATAATCCGATTCCCAGACCAACAAAGGCATAAACCTTAGCGTAAAATTGATTGAGACCTGCGCGGTCGTGAATAATAGTGTGATTCATCTTTTCTCCTTTTCTATGAACATCTTTCCTTGATTATAACAAAGAAAGTTAAAATTAGCTTAAATGGAAAATTAAAATACCGGCTGCAACGGCAACATTCAAACTCTCCGCCTGCCCCTTCATACTAATGTGGACCAACTGGTCTGCACTTTCAACCATGAGGGGACTAATTCCTTGACCCTCATTTCCCATGACTAGTACAAAATTTTCTATAGGAACCAGTTCTCTGTAATCAACAGAATCTTTAGATAGGGTTGTTGCCAGCACTGAGATACCTGCCTCTTTGGTTTCCTTAAGAAGCGCTTGACTCGACATCCGGTAAATAGGCAGATGGAAATGACTGCCTTGCATGGAACGTAAGGTCTTGAGACTGTAGATATCTGCCGATTTATCTGAAACAATCACTCCAGTAAAACCTGCTGCATCCGCAGTCCGAATGATAGTTCCCACATTACCAGGATCTTGCACATCTTCCAAAAACAAGAACTTGCCCTGACTCAAATCAGCTTGTCCTACTTCTTCTTTTTGAACCACCGCAACAATGCCCTGTGGAGTCTGAGAATCCGCTAAATCTAGCAGAATATCCTCTGACACCCAGACAGTTTGCGGAAAAGCAACTAACTGTTCTCGATAACTTTCTAGGGCAAAGATTTTCTCAATCGTCACTCCAGCTTGAACAGCTTCTTCAAACAAGTGCCAGCCTTCAATCAAATAAGCAGACTTGCGGTATTTTTTTTGGTGTAATTTCTTGGCATTTTTTACCACAGAATTGGCTTTTGAGGTTATAATAGTCATAGAAATATTATAACACAATCAAAGGGGTTTGGTATGCAAAAGGTTAGAATGATTGCCCAAGGTAGGGTACAGGGAGTCGGCTTTCGTTGGGGTGTTTACAGCTTGGCACTTGAAATTGGTGGCATCACAGGTCGAGTATGGAATAACGACGATGGCACAGTGGAAATATTAGCCCAAGCAGACTCATCTGCTACCATGGCAAAATTTATCCAAGAAATCCGCAAAGGACCCACACCTTTTTCAAAAGTCAGCTACTTAGATGTCAAACTAAGTAACTTTCCTCCCTACCCTGACTTTAAAATCGCAAATTAAGTCTCTAGAACTATTGTATATTTTGTAAAAAAACAGTAGAATAGAAAGGTATAATTTTTAAAGAAGGAATAAAAACAGTGAAATCTATTAAACGTTTTGCACTCTCGACTATGGGAGTGGCTATGTTGCTTGTCTTGACTGGCTGTGTTAGCGTCGATAAAGCAACAGGAGAGCCAACAGGATTTATTTGGAATACTTTCGGAGCGCCTATGGCTGAAGCTATCAAGTACTTCGCTACTGATCAAGGTCTAGGCTTTGGTATGGCTATCATTATCGTAACCATTATCGTGCGCTTGATTATCTTGCCACTTGGTATCTACCAATCATGGAAGGCAACGCTTCACTCTGAAAAGATGAACGCCCTCAAGCACGTCCTTGAGCCACACCAAACGCGTCTCAAAGAAGCAACGACTCAAGAAGAAAAACTCGAAGCCCAACAAGCTCTCTTTGCTGCTCAAAAAGAGCACGGCATCAGCATGTTTGGTGGTGTAGGATGCTTCCCTATCCTCCTTCAAATGCCTTTCTTCTCAGCTATCTACTTTGCTGCCCAACATACTGAAGGGGTTGCTCAAGCAAGCTACCTAGGCATTCCTCTAGGTTCTCCAAGTATGATTTTGGTTGCCTGCGCAGGTGTCCTTTACTATCTTCAATCGCTCCTTTCACTTCACGGAGTAGAAGACGAAACGCAAAGAGAACAAATCAAGAAAATGGCTTACGTGAGCCCAATCACGATTGTTGTCTTCTCCCTCATTTCACCAGCCAGTGTCACACTTTACTGGGTTGTCGGTGGTTTCATGATGATTCTCCAACAGTTTATCGTCAACTATATCGTTCGTCCAAAACTTCGCAAAAAAGTCCGTGAAGAACTAGCCAAGAACCCACCAAAAGCACGTGCTTTCTCTACACCAAGTGGACGAAAAGACGTTCCCCCTGAACAACCAACTGCTATCACAAGCAAGAAAAAACACAAAAATCGCAACGCTGGAAAACAACGTTCGAGATAAAGCTACGTAAATTATCCAATAATTAAAAAACGAATGAATGATAAATAGTTTTCATCAACTAGATATCATCATTCGTTTTTATTATCTACCGTTACATCTTATACTAGTCGAAAAAGTTAAATAGTTTAAAAGCTCACATATAAAAACTATTCAATCATAAATTAACAAGTAAATCACTATGATTTAATACAATTCACAGTTATTAAAACTTCTGCTCCCTCGTCTCTATTTCTAAGCTCAACTCGGCCTTTGTGTAGTTTTGCAACTCTACATACAAAACTTAGTCCAATACCATAATGTTGCTCTTTATACGATCTAGCTTTATCCATACGATAAAAGAGCTTTCCAAAATTAGTTAAAACTTCCTCTGGAAATTCCGAACCATTATTCCATATACCTATTTTCAATTCCTTCCCCTCTTGCTCTACTCTAATTTTAATTTTAGGATTCTGTTTATCAGCGTATTCCAAAGCATTTGTTAAAATATTTTGTATGGCACGAATCAGAAGAGATTGATTTATATAATAGTTTTCAGTTCCTTTCACATTTTGTTCAAAAGAAAACTTCATCTGATTTTTTATCAAAAAAGAGACTTCTTTCTCTAATTCATTGATAAAATCTGAAGAGGAATACTCCGTCCAACCTGTCTCATCATCATAATAGGTTTTAGAATAGTGAATCAATTGATTGAAATAATCTAGTAACTGTTGACTAGCTCTTTCTATATCTGCTAAGCATTCTTGAGATTGGTCGTTTTCAGTTATCGTCTGCAAAAATTCCACATTTCCCCTAATAATGGTTAAGGGAGTTTTTAAATCATGAGAAGCTGCTGAAACCTGAAACATCAAATCTTCCTTCTGCTGTTTCTCATTAACTATTAATTGTCGAATTCTATCTTGCATCACAATAATCCGATTTCCTGTCTCGCGAAATTCTTTAACCGTTAAACTTTCTGTACATTCCTTCTTCAACCACATACTATTTTCATAAATCAAAGTCATTTCATAACTCAGTTTTTTCAACAATTTTCCAATGTGATAACTTATTAGAACAATCAATAAAACACAAATATATATCCATGATGACACATTAAAAAAGATTGATAGAACACCACTATTGTTTAAAGTTTTCCCATCTTCATTTATTTGTATAGATACTGAAGCTAAGGGAATAAGATAGGCCATTAGTAAGCCAAGACTAAACTGCCAAATAATTCTCCAACAGGTTTCTCGAATTAATTGTCTAAAACTTTTGATTCTACCCATTGATATCCTCCACCGTATAAGGTTTTAATTGGATTTAATTGATAAGGTTTCAACTTTTGACGAATTTGATAAATGTACTCTGAAACCGAACGTAAGAGCGCTTCTGAACTTTGTGGATATAGATAATTATAAATTTCCTCAATAGAATATATTTTACTTGGGTTGCTTGCCAAAAGATTCACTATGTCAAATTCCCTCCTTGTCAGAGCAATCTTATCATCGTTTACAAATAGTTCCTTACTATCCGTATATAGTATAAGCTTCCCAATCTTTATTTGATGAACATTTCCTTTAATCCGTTCTTCACGACGTAAGTGCATTTTAACACGTGCTAACAATTCTTGCATACTAAAGGGCTTCATAATATAATCATCAGCACCTGCATTAATTCCAGCTACTAAATCTTCATCCATATCCTTAGCAGTTATAAAACAGATAGGAACAGTTATCTGTTCGCGAATCATCTGACAGATCTCTAAACCACTAACAGGCATCATAATATCTAATAGAATCAAGTCAAAGCCTGTAAAATCACAAAGATCAATCTCTTCTATCTTATTTCGTATGACTACTTCATATTTTTCATATTCTAGTACTTTTTTTATTAGGCGAAGAATAGCGAGATCATCATCTACCACCAAAATTTTATAAGCCATAACTCACCCTCCTAACTATATTATAGCACTAACCAAGAAAAAGACAGGACATCCCCTGTCTTTAGCGTACATTTCTTCCTATAAGTATCAATGTAGCAAATAGAAAAACAATTAATAACCAAACTATTTGTATCCCTAAGCCTTGCCACACTGGATAATAAAGCGACAAGGGATGGGTATAAAAACAATTCATACTAGCTAGTAATGGTAAATTTCTAAAAAAAGAACTGAATTGTAGTAACATTTGTCCCAACCCCAATAAAAGGGATAAACTGATTCCCAAAATTAAGATAAAAGACTGGGAAATAAATACAAAAATACCACTTAAAAGAGAGAAGGTTAGAATAGAAATACATGCTGGAAATAGGATTGTCAGAACATGTTTAATATTACTCAAAAGATTGATATTGTAGTATCCTTGGGCGATTAGTATACATAATGATATTACAGCGACCAATAATACAATTTCCACACATAATACAATAGCTAGTTTACAGATTATAAATTTCAAACGATTTGGACATGTAAGAAAACTGGTACGAAGGCTAGAACCTGTAAATTCTTGACCTATAAATAGAACCGCTAGACTAACGAAACCTGCCTGTCCTAAATAGAGACTTTGCAGTAGCTGTTCCAAAACAAACTGTAGAGTCAACTGGTCTGGCTTACTATTTAAAAAAACAACCATCGCCGGAATACACAGTAATAGAGCACCTATAATCAACCAGTGCCAAGGATTCATAATAAACTTGAGATACTCACTTTTAAGTTGTTCTTTCAACTTATTCACCTCCTCCAATATCTGACTTAAGTAATCGGTAGATTGCTAAAGCCAAGAATGAGAAGTTCCAACAAAGTAAAAATAAAATATGTTGTAAACTATTATGTTCTAAAATTTGAGGAGATGTAGCAATCAATCCTTGCCCCAATGCAACTGGAAGAAATTTTGCAGCCGATATATAGTTTGCTAAGAATGTTCCTAAATTGTAGACTTGAGGAAGCAAAAATAATAGAGGAACAATGGCTGTTTTAAATGTCAAAGCCATAATATAGGCCAGCAGTCCCAACAAAGTCCAAGCTATACTGGCTAAAAATATATAGAACCAAACTGTTCCATTTAGTAAAAAAAGCAATAAGCCATCTTGTCCTAAAACATAATGTGTCATGTTAATTGTCAAGAATATTGATAGAAAGGAAATGATAAAAGAAAATATAAGCCAAACTAATGTTTTTGAAACTAGGAAAGTACTTCGATTTGTAACAGAGAGGAGGCTTGTACGAATAGCCAAGCCTTTGTATTCCTCGGCTCCGTAAATTGAGCCTAGGATAATCATAATAAAAACACCAAATAAAGTGACATCAAAACCTAAAAATTCAATAGGAGGTAAGGCCTCTGCTAAATCTGGATTTGTCTCTGGTGTAGCATGGATACCAACTGAAACAATTTGAGAAGCACCAATATTTGCTAAAAACGTTTGAAATACCAGTATCAAGAATAGTACAACATGAGTAGCTCTATTATAAAGTAATTTCAATATTTCAGAATGAAGAGAGTAAATAAGTGCCATGTCACTTCCCTCCCTCTGTTAAACTAAAGAAGACTTCCTCTAGTGAAGAAAGATTTTTCATCACTTCTTGTAAAGTCCCTTTTATAAGAACTTTTCCTTTATTTATGATAACTACATCATCTGTTACTGCTTCCACTTCCGATAATATATGAGATGACAGTAAGACGGTCTTCCCTTCTTGAGCTTGTTTTTTTATAAACTCTCTAAACCACCGAATTCCTCTTGGATCCAACCCATTAGTCGGTTCATCCAATATCAGATATTGAGGATTTCCTAATAGAGCTGTTGCAATTCCCAAGCGTTGTCCTTCTCCTAATGATAATTTCCCAATTTTAGATTTTTTCTTATGACTAATATCCACCATATCCAAGACTTGTTCAATTCGCTGACTGGATATCCCATTACTAGCAGCAACAATTTTCAAATGTTGATAAACAGTCCGATCATCAGGAGCTCCTACACTGTCAAATGAAGCTCCTACAGTCTTTAGAGGAAATTTTAATTCCTTATAAGTTTGATCTCCAATTTTGGTAAGACCAGATGTTGCTTTGTCTAATCCTAATAAAATACGTAAGGTTGAACTTTTACCAGCTCCATTTGGACCCAGGAAAGCAGTCACTTTACCTGCTTTTGCTTCAAAAGAAATATCTTTTAAAATTTGAGTTTGGCCATACGACTTACATAAATTTTTAATGGTAATACTTTGTTCCATAGATGTTCTCCTATTCTATTTAATATTTCTAAAAGTAACTATATCTTATACACTCATTTTCGGATTTTTTTCAGAATTTAGAGAGTAAAAAAGATTTAATACTCAATGAAAATCAAAGAGCAAACTAGGAAGCTAGCCGCAGGCTGCTCAAAACACGGTTTTGAGGTTGTAGATAAGACTGACGAAGTCAGTCACATATATACGACAAAGCGACGCTGACGTGGTTTGAAGAGATTTTCGAAGAGTATAAAATTTTGTTTCATTTAATTATCTATATTTGTGTAAATTTAAAAGCCCGATGTTTCCATCAGGCTTCTTTTTTATCCATGTACACGTTTCATATAGTCTTGGTAACTTTCGGTATCCATGAGTTTTTTAGCGTTCTTAACGCGGTCTGCTGTTGGTGGTTTGACTCCTTCGAGGGAATATGGAATTCCCAATTCACGCCATTTGAATTCACCCATGGTGTGATAAGGTAGAATTTCAAACTTATCCACATTTTTGAGGGTCTTGACGAATTTCCCAAGTTCAATCAGGTCATCGTCTCTGTCTGTCAATCCTGGAACTAGCACGTGGCGAATCCAGACAGGTTTTCCAATATCTGATAGATATTGGGCACAGGCCAAGATATTTTTATTGGTTTGGCTAGTGACAATCTTGTGCTGTTCTTCGTTGATTTCCTTGATATCCAAGAGGACCAAGTCAGTGACAGCCATGAGTTTGTCAAACTTCTCAAGGTAACGTGGTTTATTACGGAAAGGAAGGGCACAGGTATCCAAGGTACAGTGGATTCCGTGTTCTTTGGCCTTGGTAAAAAGGGCAATCAAGAAATCAATCTGCAAGAGGGCTTCTCCTCCACTGACTGTAATCCCACCCTTATTCCCCCAGAAACCACGGTAGCGCAAGGCCTCTGTCAAGACATCATCTACCGTCCGTTCACGTGACTTATTGGACTCCATAGCCCAAGTATCCGGGTTATGGCAATACTGGCAACGCATGTGACAGCCCTGCAAAAAGACAATAAAGCGAATACCAGGGCCATCTACCGCCCCAAAACTTTCTGTCGAATGCACCATTCCTGTCACTTGTCCATAATCAATTGTTTCTTCAGACATATCGTTACCTTCCTTGAAAACGTTTTATAGTTTTATTATATCACGACTTGAAGGAAAAACAAGATTTTTGCCTATTTTTTAGAAAGCAATCTGTTTTTCAATTTCATTTTCAATTACTTATCATTTTATTCTTCAAAATCAAAGCCATACAAGGTTGCAAAGTAGTCCTCAGGGCGCTCTGCACGGCGGATTTGACGGGCTTTGCCTTCTTCAGTATATAGGATTTCCGCAGAACGAAGTTTGGCATTGTACTGGTAGCCCATTGAAAAACCGTGGGCACCTGTATCATGAATTACCAGCAAATCACCGATTTCTGTATGAGGCAGTTCGCGATTCACTGCAAATTTATCATTGTTTTCACAGAGCGAACCAACCACATCTACCACTTCAGCTGGTCCATCTGGATGGGTCAGGTTAGTAATATGATGGTAGGCTCCATACATAGCTGGACGCATGAGGTTGACTGCTGATGCATCCACACCTAGATAGGTACGGTAGGTTTCCTTCTTATGAGTGACTCTTGTGACCAAGGCACCGTGAGGTGCCAACATAAAACGACCCAATTCGGTGAAAATCTTGACCTGACCAAGACCTGCTGGCGTAAGGACCTCTTCATACACCTTACGAACTCCCTCACCAATCAAGGCAATATCATTTGGCTCCTGGTCTGGACGATAGTTGACACCAATACCGCCAGAAAGATTGATAAAGTCTAGCGAAATGCCCAACCTTTCCTTGATTTCAACAGCCAATTCAAAAAGTTGACGAGCCAACTCTGGATAATAGAGATGGGTCACGGTATTGGACGCTAGGAAGGAGTGAATCCCAAAAGTCTTGGCTCCTTTTTCCTTCAAGATGGCAAAAGCTTCAAAGAGCTGGTCCTTGGTCATACCAAACTTGGCTTCTCCAGGATTATCCATAATGTCTGTCCCCAGTTCAAAAACGCCTCCAGGATTGTAACGACATGAGATGATTTCTGGAATGCCTGCTGCTCGCTCCAGATGTTCAATATCTTCAAAGGCATCCAAGTTAATGGTCGCACCCAATTCACGCGCATAGGCATATTCCTTATCTGGCGTATTGTTTGAAGAGAACATGATCTCAGAACCTGGAAAATCCAGTTTATGGCTCATCAAAAGCTCCACATAACTAGAGCAGTCCACACCGCAACCTTCCTCTTGGAGAATTTTCAAAATAGCTGGAGTTGGAGTAGCCTTTACTGCAAAATATTCCTTAAAGCCCTTGTTCCACGAAAAGGCTTGGTTGACAGCTCTTGCCTTCTCACGAATCCCCTTCTCATCATACAAGTGAAAGGGTGTTGGGAACTCAGCAACAATCGCTTCCAAGTCTTCTCTATTGATAAATGGTGTTTTCATAAGTTTCCTTCTATTCTATCTGCAAAGAAAGGCTGGGACAATCGTTCCAACCTTTAGTTCTATCTCTTATTTATCTTCGTCAAAGATATTGCCAACTTCAACATCGATGGCTTGGTTCTTGACATCAATATTGGTTACCTTCAAGAGTGACTTGTAGTCAAACTGCTTTTCACGTTCTTCTTGGGCATTGTCCGCAAAGACCGCTACACCTGCCAATTCTGAATCAAACTCACGCAAGAGACTGATCATCCCGTTGACAGTTCCTCCGCCTTTCAAGAAGTCATCCACAATCAAGACACGGCTGCCTGCCTTGAGACTACGTTTTGAAAGGAACATTTTCTCGATACGGTCACCACTTGAACCGGATACATAGTTGACGCTGACAGTTGAACCTTCGGTAATTTTCAGGTCACGGCGTACAATGACAAAAGGAACATTGAGGACATTGGCAACTGCATTTGCAAGTGGAACACCCTTAGTCGCTACTGTCATAACCGCGTCAATTTTTTGGTCCATAAAGCTCTTGGCAATAATGCGACCAATATTTTTCAAGATAGCTGGTGTGCTAAGCAAATCAGACAGGTAGATATAGCCACCTGGTAAGATACGGTCACTTTCTGACAACTTGGCACGCAAGTCCTCAACCATTTCCTTGGCATCATAGCTTGAGATTGATGGTGTGAAAATGACACCACCACCAGCACCAGTTACTGTCTGGATATGGCCAATTTCGATTTCCTCAAAGGCGCGTTTGATAATCACGATATCCTCTGAGATGGATGATTTAGCGGATTCATACTTTTCAGCAAAAGTATTGAGACTAGTTAGTTTATAAGGATTATTAATCAAATAGTTGGAAATGACAACCATCCGATCACTTCTTCTTAATTTCATTTCTATTTCCCATTTCATTTAATTTTGATATTTTATCCATTATACCATATTCACATAAAAAAACGAACATTCTTGTTCTAAAAAATGCTCATTTTTCTTAAATTATTAATCTAAATCTGGTTTATAGAAGAAACGATTGTCCATAGCGAAGATTTTATTGGTCATCTCTCCCTTATCCACCAAAGCAAGAGCTGTTGACATCATCATCATGCTTGCATCCAGATTGTCAATCATATGGATAATCTCTGCTTCCATAATGCGTGGACGTACTGGGCTTCCATATTCAAGTAGGCCGTGGTGACTGAGGATGACGTGACGAAGCAGAACGACTTCTTCCTTGGTATCATCGATGCCGAGTTCCATCACTGTCTTGGTAATTTCACTATCAATCAGAGCGATATGTCCAAGGAGATTGCCTCGCACTGTATACTCCGTCTGGTCTGGTCCCGTCAACTCGATAACTTTAGCCAAGTCATGTAGCATAATTCCTGCATAGAGCAGGCTCTTATTGAGCTGAGGATAGACTTCGCTAATAGCATCCGCCAAACGCACCATGGTCGCCGTATGATAGGCCAATCCCGTTTCAAAGGCATGGTGGTTGGTCTTGGCAGCTGGATAGGAGTAAAATTCCTTATCATACTTGGTGTAGAGCTTTCGGACAATTCGTTGCCAAACAGGATTTTCAATTTTAAAAATCATTTGCGCCATGTAGTCACGGATTTCCTTGACATCAACTGGCGACTTAACCTTGAAATCAGCTGGATCATTGGGTTCACCAGATTGAGGCAAGCGCAAGGTAATTTGATTGACCTGTGGAGTGTTGTTATAAACTTCTCGGCGCCCTTTCATGTGAACAACCTTACCTGCGGTAAAGGCCTCAACATTATGAGGTTGGGCATCCCAGAGCTTCCCTTCAATCTCGCCACTATCATCTTGGAAGGTAAAGGCTAGGTAGTTTTTCCCAGCGCGAGTTTGTCTCAGGTCAGCTGACTTGATTAGGTAAAAGCCTTCAAACAGCTCATCTTTTTTCATGTGACTAATCTTCATATTCTTCCTCATCTTCTTGGAAATGGAGTAAATCAAGCGCAGGCTCACCTTCTGATAACTCAATGTGACGGAGCGTCCGCTCGATAGCTGTGGTACGACGGTTTAATAATTCATCAATATTGCCAGAGGCATGTTGGAGGTGTTTTTGTGCCTTGACCAGAATGCCACCAAACTTACCAAACTCGGTCTTGACGCTAGCAAGGGTCTTACTGATATGGTCAGCACTCTTTTGGATATTGAGGGTTTTGAAGCCAACTGATAGGGAATTGAGGAGGGCTGATAGGGTACTTGGACCTGCGACAATAATCTGCTCCTCCCGTCTCAAATCATCAAAGAAGACAGGATTGCGGACGATTTCTGAGTAGAGACCTTCTGTTGGAACAAACAAAACTCCAAAATTGGTCGTCCGAGGTGGTGCTATGTACTTGCTCTTAATATCCTTGGCAAATCGTTTGACGCTTGTTAAGAGTGACTTACGACAGCGTTCGATTTCGTCCTTGTCACCTGCTTCATAGGCTTCTTCTAGGCGGTAATAATCCGCCAATGGAAACTTGGAGTCAATCGGCAAATAGACATATTCCTGGTCACCCTGTCCAGGCAACTTGATAGCGTACTCCACTCGTTCACTGGAGTTTTCAACCGTTGCGTATTCTCGTTCATACTGGGCAGGGGTCATAATGTCTTCGATGATTTGCCCCAGTTGCAATTCACCCAGAATTCCTCGCGTCTTAGTTCCAGAGAGAACCTTGTTGAGAGCCCCGACATCACGGGCAACTGTC
The DNA here is from genome assembly GCF_023109515.1 of Streptococcus mitis. GTDB lineage: Bacteria > Bacillota > Bacilli > Lactobacillales > Streptococcaceae > Streptococcus > Streptococcus mitis_CS. Next base: position 53,767 of record NZ_JALDUM010000003.1, on the reverse strand, counting down.
TGCATTTCTCCAAGGCCACGATTGACCGACTCCAGTTGCTTAGAAACTGTCTCAAAGGAAGCCTGCAAGCGTGTCTGTAAGGTCTTTTCTAACTTTTCCTCGACCGTCTGACGCATTTGTTCCAAACGTTGCTCATTTGATTCCTGAAAGGCTTGAAGGCGTTGGTCAGTCTTGTCTCTAGTTTGCAAGAGATTATCTGTCATTTCTTGACGAACCTGAGTCAGACCTTGGTGCAATTCTATTCTCACTTCTTGCAAACGGTCGCTGACAGCTACTTCCAAGTCTTTTTGATCTAACTGACTGGCTTGTCTGGCTTGTTCAAAGCGATAATCTAACTGGTCTGACAAGTGATCTGCCTGATCCTCCAAGCTCTTGCTGAGATGTTTTTCCTGCTTATCCTGCCTTTGCCAAATCAGAAAGAGTCCAGCTAGGTTGGCAATCAATAATAGAACAAGTAAACTTTCCATCCTACCTCCTGTCCTTGCTATGCAGCACGACCACATAGCCATCTGGGCAAGTCACCGAAACTTCCCTATCTATATATTCGTTAGAAGCGTACACTTTTTTAAAGAAAAAATTTTCCTCTGTCAACTCATACTTGGCACCGAGAATGGTCAGATGACTATCCCGAACTGGTATAAAGGCTAGATAGTCATAGTCTGAGCGGGGTTCTAGCTGACTGGTCCCTTCTGGACAATAGGCAATCAAGTTTTGCCCATCCTCAATTTCTATCTGGCGCATATAAGGCGCCAACTTGGGGTTGCTAGGAAGAAAGACGTTAGCCAGCATATGGTCAATACGACCACCCAAAGCACCGAAAATAGTGACCTGAGCCTGAGGATTTTGCTCAAAGATGGTTAAGAGAGCCAATTCCAAATCGGTATCATCTTTTTCTGGTCGGGCTTGGACAAAATGCTGGGCACGTTTTTGAATCACCTGTCGCTCTTCTTCCGTCACAGAATCAAAATCTCCAACCGCTAGAGCAAGAAGTAGGTTTTCCTCCAAGACCCAGAGCGAGCCTCGATCCACACCGACAAAACTATCAAAGTCCGTCCGATAATGACCGCGGTCTCCTCCTGCAAAAACGGCAACCCTAGTCCAGTTGTTTTCTGAGAGTTTGTACTCGCTCATTGACATCTCCCTTAAAGACATAGGAACCTGCTACAAAAACTGTCGCACCAGCTTCTTTGGCTAGAGCAATAGTTTGGTCATCAATCCCGCCATCCACTTCGATTTCAAAGTTCAAGCCTTTTTCATCACGAAGAGCAACCAACTCACGAACCTTATCCATGGTTTCTGGCAGAAAAGCTTGACCACCAAATCCAGGGTTAACCGTCATGACTAAGACTTGGTCAACTAGATGAAGGACGTGCTTGATGGCTTCAACTGGTGTGCCAGGATTGATAACGACTGAAGGCTTAACTCCGAGTGAACGAATTTTTTGGAGGGCGCCATGAATATGAGGCGTTGCTTCCGCATGTATGCTGATGATATCGGCACCTGCACGCGCAAAGTCTTCTAAATGATGCTCTGGATTAGCTACCATCAAGTGGCAGTCAAAGACCATCTTGCTATGAGGGCGAAGAGCTTCGACCACACCTGCACCAAAACTGATTTGTGGCACAAAGTGCCCATCCATGATATCGATATGGGCATATTCTGCACCAGTTGCTTCTAGACGTTTGATTTCACGTTCAAAGTTGGCATAATCTGCTGCCAGAATTGACGGAGCAATCTTGTATTGAGACATAGGTTTCTCCTTATTTTGGAATTTTTTTGCTGACTTTTTTATAGGTTTCTCTGCGATTTTCAATCTCACTGAGGAATTGCAGGTAGTTGTCAAAACGGAAGGTGGCAATGGCACCCTCTTCTACTGCCGGCTTGACTGCGCAAGACGGCTCATGGGTATGGGTACAAGTGCGGAATTTGCAGTTTCGGCTGACACTAGCAATCTCTGGAAAGGCCTGATTGAGGTCTTCCGCCGTTGATACTTCATAATCCAATGATGAAAAACCTGGTGTGTCTGCGATTTTACCTCCATTGAGATTATAAAAACTAACTGCTCGAGTAGTGTGGCGCCCGCGACCCAGACTGTCTGAAATTTCTCCTGTTTCAAGATTGAGGTCTGGTGCGATTTTATTGAGAAGAGTTGACTTCCCAACACCTGTCTGCCCCATAAAGACTGTAACCTTGCCTGTTAACAAAGGAAGGAGTCCCTCTTTACTGGTCACAAAGTCGTAGCCGATATCACCATAAGTCTGTTCATAAAAATCCAGTTCTCCTCTATCTTCCAACAAATCCATTTTGGAAATATAGACGATGGGATGAATACCCTTGTGTTCCAAAAGAACCAAGAAGCGATCCAGCAAATTGCTGTTAAAATCAGGTTCCTTGACAGACATGATCACCACAGCTTGGTCAATATTGACAATGGGCGGACGGACCAGACTGTTTTTCCGTTCATGAATCTTGAGAATATAACCTTCTGAATTTTCCTCGGCAGAGAAATCTACCCAGTCCCCAACGTAAGGGGTATGGCCTTTTTTACGGAAATTCCCACGCGCCCGTGTTTGATAAACCTTGCCCTCACTCTCTACATAGTAGAACCCAGCCAAGGCTTTAATGATTTGTCCCTGCATCTTAGAGTCCTTGTCCTTTAAGCGCATCTGCTAGACTAGCAAATTCTTCCAAGCTAAGAGCCTCCCCACGCACACTTGGTGACAAGCTTGCTTGGTCCAAAGCCTTGGTCAGCTTATCCTTGATTTCTTCGGTCTTGCCAAAGTAGCCTGTTAAGTTGTTCCACAAGGTCTTGCGACGATGGGTGAAACTAGCCTTGGAAACCTTAAAGAAGAAGTTCTCATCTTTCACTGCTACAGCCGGCTCTGGACGGCGCACCATTTTCAGAATAGCTGAGTCCACGTTTGGCGCTGGCACAAAGACCGTACGAGGCACGATAAAGGCAACTTTGGCTGTCATGTAATACTGCACCGCAATCGACAAGCTACCATAAGCCTTGGTATTCGGCTGGGCTGAAATGCGGTCCGCCACTTCTTTCTGCATCATAACCACAAACTCACTAAAAGGAATCCCACTCTCAATCAAGTGCATGAGAATAGGCGTCGTGATGTAGTAAGGCAAGTTGGCTACTACCTTGATTGGCAGGTCAGGATTTTTGAAATTCTGGATATGTTGGGCCAAATCGACCTTGAGAATGTCCTCGTTGACTACGGTCACATTATCAAAATCACGCAGGGTATCTGCCAAAATTGGTACTAAACGGTGGTCAATCTCAAAGGCCATGACTTCTGCCGCACGCTCAGCCAGAAACTCCGTCAAGGCACCAATCCCTGGCCCAATTTCGATAACATTGACCTGGTCATCAATCTCAGCCGTATCCACGATTTTTTGAAGAATATTGGTATCCGTCAAGAAATTTTGCCCGAAGGACTTTTTAAAGGTAAAACCGTGACGCTCCAGCACTGCCTTGGTCACGCTATAATCTGCAATTCTCATCTATTCTCTTTTCTATTATCTGTTACTACTATTGTAACACATTCCCCTTGTATTTTGGGGGTGAAAATCATACCAAAAAACTATCTTCTCTCATGAAGAAAGATAGTCTTGAAAATCTTTAAAGGTGGACTTAGCGGTTCTCTCGAAACATCCGTTCGAAAAAATCAGCTTCTTTATAACTTCGATTTTCAGGTAGGGTCAAATCTACATCCTCCTCCACGTCGTCCACTGTCAGTTCAACCGTTTGAGGTAAATTTTTCAAACGATAATGCTTTTGCCTTTGCCCTTCAATACTAGCAAAATCAAGCAAATAGCCATTCACTCGGATTTGAACCAAAAGGAGATGATTGGTCATATTTTCCATGATGAGAATATCTTCTAAACCACCTCTGGCACTAGGATAATCAGATACCCTGCGAATACGGATTTTTTCACACATGAGCAAGCTCCCTCATATCAATGATTTCATCGGCCTTATTCCAGACTAGGGGATTATGGGTCGCAATGATGATCATTCGATTTTCATCTTTCAAGCCCACCAAGAGATTCATAACCTCCTCTGAATTTTCAGGATCAAGAGCTGCTGTTGGTTCATCTGCCAAAATCAAGGGTGGATTTTTCAAAATAGTCTTCGCAAGGGCAACTCGTTGAGCCTCTCCCCCAGATAAGGTATAAATTTTTTGTTCTAGATCCAAATACCCTAGATTAACTTTTTCTAAAGCCTCCACTTGCCTTTCCAAACGTTCTACTTTTGAGATTTTCTGACCAACAAAGCCCAAATCCAAATTCTCTTTGATTGATTGGTTTTCTAAGAGGCCAAAATTTTGAAAGAGATAGCCCATCTGGTCTCGAAAATACTCACGAGTGGGAATGGTTTTTAAATCTTTCCCCTGATAGAGAACCCTTCCTCCATCTATCTTTTCTAGTTTACCTAAGATATTCAGCAGAGTCGTCTTTCCGCTTCCACTCTTACCGATTAAGGCATAAACCTTGCCCTTCTCCAGCTTGAGGTTTAAACCAGAGAAAATCGCGCGGTCATTAAACTTCTTTTCCAATCCTTGAATATCAATCATCTTATTTTCCTTTCAATACTGCCATGCTACCAGCTTCTTCTTTTTTATCCTGTCTAACTAAAATCAACAGAGCGTTAAGCGTAAACAAAGCTACAACTAGAGCGCTAATCAAGCTATCTCCTGTCAAAACACTAGATAGGATTAGCCCAAGTAAGAGAACTCCTCCTTGCGCCAGTAAGTACTTGCCATGAAGCTCATAGATTGTCATACCAGAAAGACGTTTAATCATGATCTCCCGTCTAAACTGCTCAAAATAGAGAAGATTCATGGAATCAAATAACAAGATAGCCGTAGATAGAGTCAAAATAGTCCCAATAAGGAGAGAGTAGAACTCCATCCGTTTGTCATTTAGTACCTTGGCAAAAAATAGCTGGCTTTTTACCAAATAAGAGACCTTGTGATACAGACCTTGCTCTTTTAGAGCTGTGATGCTGTCTTGATATTGATCTAATTTCAAGGCACTATTAGCCGTAGTTCCCCATAACATCCCTGCAACAGGTCTTGTTCCAGTCGCTTGCGGCGTTAAAACTACAATAATCGGATCTTTTAGGTACTGGCGTGTCGTCTTGTACCCATCGTTATAGAGGAAGCGTTCCTGTCCTGTTTCTGTAAAAGCTAGCGTTACCTGTGGGAGGTAGTGTTTCTGACTCGTCACTTCTACACTTTCAGATGAAAAGTTTTGCAGGTAATCTGTAAATAATCCTTGATAGTAGGCAGACTGCTCTCGCAAGCTCTCAGGCAAGATCAGCCCAAACTCTCCCTCAGACAAGTTTTGCATCTTATCCATAAACTCTGAAGAAACGGTAATCTTTTCTTCTATCAGATAGCGCGGTGAGACATAGATGACATTCCCTGACGGTGTGTAGTCATTGAGACGATTGCCATCTAGGTCCACTTCTGCTCCATCTGAGAAATTGTCAACATTGCTCATAATATAAAAAGAGTCTGTATTGGCTAACCGTTCTTCAGTAAATGTCTGCCACTCACGATTATCCTTACGCATTCCTTCTTCATCGGCAAATGCACTAGACCAACCAAAGGATAGACGGTAACGGTCTGAGGACTGGCTCCATTTATCGCTAGCTCTCTCCATTTCCTGCATTTCACGGTAGTGGGGTAGGAGAGCAGTCGCACTCGAGCCGACCACCAGCACGGCCAAGAGTTGCCCCACCATCATCAATGTCATCATACGTTTGAGAGGGAGTTTCCCTTTCAATAGATCCACCAGACTATTTTCTTGTAAACCAAGTAGATACACGATACTTAATAAGGTAGAAATCCCTACCAAGGCCAATCCATAAAGCAAAAGACCAATGATGACCAGTTGTACCGTTGCCATAAACAAGGCACCTTGATACCAGAGAATCCCCAATCCCAAAAGACTGGATACCAGCACTGAGCAGATAAGCTGTCTCACATCTTCTAACACTGGTCTGAGAGCCACCCCAAACAAGCTCTCACCAGCTATTAAGCGAATCCCTGCTTGACGAAGGGACTTGATCCGATAAATCAGGGTCAGACTCATAAAGGTCAGCAGAAAAATAGCTAGACTCAGTAGCCCCATAGGGGTGGCCGCCAATAATAAGACTATCGAAAATGGATCTTCTCCATTCGAAACAAAGCCTTGATAACCAAGTTCTTTCAAGGTGGTCTGTAAACTCACTCCATCCAAACTTCCTGACACAATCAAGTAAGACCCTAATAAATCACTCGTTTCTGAACTCTCCTTGGAGGAAATGGTCAGACCTTCTGGAAGCTCTCCCTCACCATAAGTGGCATAGATAAAGCGTGTTTCTCCAGCTTCATTTAGCTCAACAATCCGACGGGCGATGAGACTATTATGCTCTACCGCCAAGTGACTCAAAGCCTCTGTCACCTCTTCGCGACTAGCTACTGGTTGATTTATCACCATTCCTGTCACATCAACAGAAGGATAGTTACCAAATAAAATCTCTTCTCGATGGTCAACGGAAGTTATCACCATATAAAGCGATACCAATACCATTGAAATCAAAATAAATAAACGTTTCATCATTTCCTCCAAAAAGTTACTTGGTCACTTAGTGAGAAGGTGACCAAGTAAAGCTAAACAATAGGGCTATACCATTCTAAACATTATAGTAGAATGCAACTTTCTCTCCCCAAGAAGTACGAATCCATGCACGAGAAGTCCCTCCAGCACCAGCATATCCCTTATCAGATGAACCAGTTTTTCTACTAACAACTGTTGAGCTATGATATTCTGAAGAGTGATAGTAGTTTGAGTAAGCACCTCCGTCACCTGAACCATACGTCCAGACACCACCATCTGGATACTTAACCGCGGCCGATACTACTGCTACACTTCCACCTAATGTTGCTGCAATGCTCGCTACAAGGGCTAATTTTTTAACTGTTTGTTTCATATTGATACTCCTCTATTTTTTATTTTATCATAAATATTTATTATATATTGTCCATTTTCTATTCAAGTAAAACTAAGTCATGGATCATAGACCTTTTCAAAGCAACACCTCATGGTATCCTCTCCTTATTTTTCTAATTTAGTCTATCAAGTTGTATTTATTATATGTTATGAATAAATTTTTTGAGACTAAGTAGACATAACTAAATTTTATTTAAACCACCAAGTAACTAAATAAAATAAACTAAAAAAGTTCATACTGTAATCTCCTTTCACATTTTTATTAATTATAAATTATTCTTAAATAAACTCAAAGGACATCAATATCCTTAAAATAGAACCATTTCGTGTCATTTTTAGCTTATATATAAAAAACAGTCCTAAAGACGAACTTTAGAACTATTTCAATACTAGAACAAGGACATTTTTGTCACTGATTCACTATGTTTATAAATATTTTTTTAAATCTTCTTGCCATTGTTTCTCCAACATAGTAACTAAATAAGAATTTTCTATTATATCAGCAAATAGCTTCGATTTCTGATAGAACTGTTCGGCAGAAACATAATCATTGTTTATTATTAGAGATAATTTCCACTCCAACATTAATATAATTGGTTTCTTCTGAAAATCTTGTGTTTTTTCCATTATATGATTAAGGCTAAAGATATAAGCTCCGAGTGAATCATAAGACGACAAATTATCCAAACAGGCTAGACCCGAAAACAAAGTGTTACTTAAAGCAAACAGATATTCTGGTGCAATTAATTCTACATGATTTGTCAAACGAACTAAAAACGAATGAATTCTGTTAATTTCTTCAATCTGATTTTGACCTTGTTTTATCTTTGTAAGCACTATAGCAAAATATAAGTTGATAACTTCTAATTCATTTATCAAAAACAATTCCTTATCATAAATTGTTTTAAAATAATCGTCCAGTACGGTTTCCCCATATTCTGGTCGTCCGCTTCGAATAACATCTATCGTTGCTCTAGTAGCTTCAAACCATATTTTTTCCTCATTAGGAAGTTGCTCATAAAATAAATCCTCTATCTCTTCCAAACACGCTTCCTTCTTATCATACTCCTCTTCTTTACCATAGATTGGTTCACGTAAAATTTGGTATTTCAATTCTAAATAAGCAGGAGGAAGAGCTGAAAAATCCGGCATAAGGCTATAAGCTGGAACTCCTAGCCGGCGAGCAATATAGTCTAACTTGGGCAAACTTGGTTGCGAAGCTCCACTTTCAATTCGCGACAGTTGACGAACTGTCAGTTCTTGCTCATCTCCACAAAAATCTGGACGACTAATTCCTTTTTCTATCCGAATCTCTTTAATTTTTTGACCAATTAACATCAGACGCCTCCTCTTCTACCTGCTTCGAAAAATACTGTGAAACTTAAAAAATTGTAACGGCTACATCTTTCCTACTCATAAGATTTCATAGCTTCTTCCACTTCCGCCAAGGTGACCCCAAACAACTCTAGGCGTTTGAGGAGTTGCTTGCCGTTGGAATAGCCGATTCGGAGAGCCTCTCCTAGATATTCTCTGCGCTTACGGCTGTCTGACCCTGCTAGAAAACCAAGGCGAATCAAGTCGCTACGACTGATGTCAAACTGACTCTCATGTTCAAATTGTTCTGTCACCTGAGCTAGAGCCGTTTTCAAATCTTCATAGCTGGCATGCTCAATTCCCAGAGAACGCCCCTTGGTTTTGGACTTGGGAACAGCTTCATCTCGTTTGAGGAAGGCATGCTGAACCGTTGGAATGGCCGTCATGATCATGCGCCGAATCCGCTCCCCATTAAAATCTGGGTCTGTAAAGACAATGACTCCATGACGTTGGTGCAAGCGCTGAATCCGCTCTATATCCTGATCATTGATGGCAGAACCTCGGGTCTCATAGGTCTCTACATCGAAGTAACGTTTGAGATTGGCCGTATCATCGCGCCCTTCGACCACGATAACTTGAGAAATTTTTTCTTTCATTATTTGCTATCCAATCCAAAAATTCGCTCCGCATTTGCAGTTGTTACCGCCGCTAGCTCTTCTGCCGTCATGCCACGCAAGTCAGCGATAAAGTCCACTACATAGCGAGTGTAGGCTGTTTTATTTTCACGACCACGTTTAGGAACAGGAGCCAAGTAGGGAGCATCCGTTTCCACCAAAATCTTGTCCAAAGGTAACTCTTTAGCTGCTTCTTGGATGTCAGTTGCTTTCTTAAAAGTCACCACTCCTGAGAAGGAAATAGTCATGCCAAGCGCGACAAACTTCTCTGCCCACTCAAGCGTCCCTGAAAATGAGTGCATAATCCCACCACGAGGACCAACGCCCTCGCTCTTGATAATCTCATAGGTGTCTTCCAGCGCATCACGGGTATGGACAACAAAAGGCAAATCCAAGTCCTTAGATAGCTGAATTTGACGGCGAAAAACCTGCTCCTGCACCTCTTTTGGCGCTGTCATCCAATGGTAGTCCAAACCAATCTCACCCAAGGCAACTACCTTTGGGTGCTTGAGCTTGTCAAGCAAGTAGGCTTCAATCTCCTCTGTGTAAGTCCCTGCTTCTGTAGGATGCCAACCAATAGTCGCGTAGAGTTGGTCGTACTCATCCACCAACTCCAAAGCACGCTCAATCGTCGGTTTATCAAAACCAACAATATTCATCTGTGTCACACCCATCTCAGCAGCCAAGGTAATTTCTTCTGCCTCACGACCTGCAAATTCTTCTACATTCAAGTGTGTATGTGTATCAAAAATCATCTCTTCTAACCTCGTTTTCTATCTACTATTATAGCAAAAAAACTGACCTCTCTCCTCATCTGTACAAAATATTCTAAAATCCATCGTCGTCTCTTGACGCTATTTTCCCAAAGCAGTATAATAGCACTTATTGAAATTTTCAGAAAAGGAAAATACAATGTTTAGAAAATTAAAATATACCTTTATCGGTCGACCACTCAAGTCTCTCACAGACGGCGAAGGGGGATTGTTAGGAAAAATGCAGGCACTAGCCATGTTGTCAAGTGACGCTCTGTCCTCCATCGCCTATGGGCCTGAGCAAGTAGTCCTCGTCTTGGTTAGTCTCTCTCCTCTAGCTATATGGTGGAGCCTTCCTATCGGCCTCTTTGTCCTCCTGCTCCTAGCTAGCCTGACCGTCTCCTACCGTCAAATCATCCATGCCTACCCTCAAGGAGGAGGGGCATATATGGTTACTCGAGAAAATCTATCTCCCCAACTTGGCTTGATCGCTGGAGGTAGTCTTCTGGTTGACTATATGTTGACCGTAGCGGTATCCGTTGCATCTGGAGCTGACGCTATCACAGCAGCTCTCCCTGCTCTTCACCCTTACAACCTCCACATCTCCATTTTTCTGGTTTGCTTGCTCATGCTCTTGAACTTACGGGGCTTAAAAGAATCTGCCAGTTCACTGATGATTCCTGTCTATCTCTTTATCATCAGTACTGTCTTTCTCTTGCTCTATGGAATCTTTCAACTAGTTACAGGTTCTCTCAGCTATCAGGCAACTTCACCTATTGGGCATGCTGTACCGAGCCTGTCTATCGTTCTCATTCTAAGAGCTTTTACCAGCGGATCTGCCTCTTTGACAGGGGTTGAAGCTATTTCAAATGCCGTTCCCTTTTTCAAGGCTCCAAAAGAAAAGAATGCCGCTCAAACCTTGACCATTATGTCACTGATTTTAGGTTTTCTTTTTGCTGGTATCACCTTCCTAAACTACTGGATGGGGATTATGCCTCAACACGGAGAAACTATTCTTTCACAGATGGCTCAAGGCATCCTTGGTCATTCCTTCTTAGGCCACCTTGGATATTATATCTTCCAATTCTCCACAGCCTTAATTTTGGCCGTAGCTGCAAATACTGGCTTTTCGGCCTTCCCTATGCTGGCTTACAATATGGCTAAAAACAAATACATGCCCCATCTCTTTATGGAAAAAGGAGACCGCCTAGGTTACTCCAATGGCATTTTAACTCTGGCTTTTGGGGCTATAATTCTTCTTCTCATTTTTAATGGCAATACCGAACGCTTGATTCCTCTTTATACTATCGGGGTCTTCGTTCCCTTCGCCCTATCTCAGACTGGGATGATTCGTCATTGGAAAAAGGAAAAAGGAGCAAATTTCTTAAAACCTGCTCTTGCTAATATCATTGGAGCAATCATTTGCTACGCGATTGTACTAATCCTGCTCTTTTTCCGTCTCAGTGATATCTGGCCTTTCTTCCCGATTATTCTCGTACTCACCCTACTCTTCTTGGCAATTCACAGTCATTACCAAAAAGTAGCCCAACAACTGCGACTCTATGAAGGAATCGAAAAACGTACTTACGACGGCAACCTTGTTCTGGTCCTAGTAGGAAATGTCACCCGAGTCAGCGTCGGAGCCATTAACTACGCTCAAAGTATCGGTGACGAAGTCCTAGCCATGCATATTTCTACCAAGGAAACAGCAGAAAAAGACCAAGAAATTCTCCAAGAATTTGCCGATTACTTCCCAACCATTACTCTGAAAAATATCCAGACTAGCTATCGTGACATCATCACCCCTACTGTCAAGTATGTCAAACGGATTTCCGAGGAAGCTCAGAAAAAGAACTATACAGTCACTGTCCTCGTCCCCCAGTTTATCCCTAATAAACCTTGGCAAAATATCCTGCACAATCAGATGAGTCTTAAACTCAAATACGCCCTTCGTTGGCACCAAGACGTCGTTGTCGCTAGCTACTCTTATCACTTAAAAGAATAAAGAAAAGGCCCTACCAGAAGCAAGAAGCTCTGGCAAGGCCTTTTTCTGAATCCAGTCACTATGCTTATACTCAATGAAAATCAAAGAGCAAACTAGGAAGCTAGCCGCAGGCTGCTCAAAGCACTGCTTTGAGGTCGTAGATGAAACTGACGAAGTCAGCTCAAAACACTGTTTTGAGGTTGCAGATAGAACTGACGAAGTCAGTAACCATATATACGGTAAGGCAACGCTGACGTGGTTTGAAGAGATTTTCGAAGAGTATTAACTGAAAAGCATGACTAGGAATATCATTGAATGTGGTTAGCTAAATCTTCCTGAGCTTTTTTATTTGACTCAGCTTTTTCTTTCAGCCATTTTTCATAGAGTTCTTGGTACTGTTTAGCAGTGACTGGCTCTTTTTGCAATTCAACATATTTGTAGTTGTCCGCATTTCCCTTATGACCAACGAATGAGAATGGTCCTGTAAACGGTACAGTCTTACGGAAGATTGGGTTAGCTCCACCACTTTGAACTGGTAGGAAGAGGGCACTATCTGTCAACCAAGCTTGGGCTTCAGCATATTTTTCATAGCGAGCTTGAGTATCTGTGATTTCCGCATCAGCCTGATCCAAGAGTTTCTTGTAGTCAGCAAGACCAATCTTGTCCTTGACTTCCTTGTCTTTTCCTTCAGACAAGCCCATGTTTTTCAACTGAGAGCCTGTCTCTGGATCAAGAATAGCTAGGTAAGTCTTAGGGTCTGAGTAGTCTCCACCCCATCCTGAGATGTCGATATCGTAGTCTTTTTGTTCTGCTGTATCTGCAAAGTAGGTTGCTTGGTCTTTTTCATCTGGAGAAAGTTGGATAACGTCGATAACTACATTCTCCTTACCAAGAGTTTCTTCCACTGTTTGTTTGAAAGATCCAGCCTGTTGCACATCCAACTTAGCAGTCTGGTCAACTGGCATATCCAAATGAATTGGGAAGGTTACTCCTTGAGCTTGCAGACTTTCTTTGGCCTTAGCAAACTTCTCTTTGGCCTTGTCAGGGTTCAAGAAGGCTTGCTTACCATCGTTTAGGTTAATATTTGCCCAATCTTTACCGTAGTTGACAATTTTTTCATTGACAATATCACCAAAGTTCTTATCGCCAACTTGGACAAAGTTACTTGGTGTAACTGTGTTACGCAAGATACGGTCTGCTCCATCTTCACCATTTGTCTGTGCTGCATAAGCATGACGGTCAAAGGCAAAGTTGATAGCCTGACGGAAATCTTTATTTTGCATAGCTGCGCGTGAATCTGTCTTTTCCTTATCAGACTGTTTCATAGTTTGCTTGTAGCTTTGACGATTCACGTTGAAAAGATAATAGAAAGTAACTGAGTTTTGTGGTGTGTAGGTAATCTTGTCCTCATTCCCCTTCTTAAGTTCAGCAAAGACTGAACTTGTTGGGAAGATACGGCCATCAGTATAGTTACCATCCAAGAAACCTCTAGCAATGCTGTCTTGGTCAGAACCGTCAAAGAAAGAGAGTTTCACTTTCTCAATTTTGACATTGTCCTTATCCCAGTAATTAGGGTTTTTATCAAACTCAATCAAAGATTTTGATGAGAAAGATTTAAACAAGTAAGGACCATTTGACAAGATACTTGATGGTGTTACGCTTCCAAAGTCATCTCCCTTAGACTTCAAGAAGGCTTCATTTACAGGATTAAGGATACTTGCTGTTGTTTTAGAGTTCCAATAAGTCTCAGGTTGGTTGAGAGTGTATTGTAGAGTGTAATCATCCACTGCCTTAACACCAACAGTTCCAAAATCAGATGATTTCCCTTCAACATAGTCTGCTAGACCCTTGATAGAGTCTTGTACCAAGTACAAGTTTTCAGCCTTTTTATCAGCCGCATACTTGAGACCAGTCACAAAGTCATGAGCTGTTACGTCCGCATACTCTTCTCCTTCAGAAGTGTACCATTTAGCTCCCTGACGGATCTTATAAGTGTAAGTCAAGCCATCTTTTGACACTGTCCATGACTCAGCCATAGAGGGGATGAGATTGCCATACTGGTCATTTTCCAACAACCCATCAATCAAGTTGGTTGTGATACTAGATGTTGAGTCTCGTGTAGAGGTAATATAATCCAAGGTATCTGGGTTGCTAACAAAGATATAAGAGTAAGTCTTGTCTGCATTACTTGATTGGGAAGACCCACATGCCGCTAGAGCTAGACCTGCTGTCAAAGCCATAGCTCCAAAAAGCATAACTTTTGATTTCTTCATGATTATTCTCCATTTTTACAGTATGTGAAATATTATACACCATTTGAGCAAAAATATAAAGCTTTTTGTACTTTTTTACAAAAATAAAAATCAGTAGACTCGAGTTCCTACTGATTTTTGATAGAATTCGTTTGGATTATGCAGCCAAAACTTTGCGTCCTTTACGACGACGAGCTGCCAATACGCGACGACCGTTTTTAGTTGACATACGGTTACGGAATCCGTGTTTGCGCGCACGACGAAGTTTACTTGGTTGATAAGTACGTTTCACGATGAATACCTCCTCATAGATTTTGTATTCGTTTAGCCGGCTATAAAGTGATCAGTTACTAAACATACTTTACTATTCTATCTGATTCTTTTACTTTTGTCAATAGCTCTAGGCAAATGTTTCCAGCTTTTTCGAATGTAAGCCCTATCTACGATACTGTTTCAAGAAACGAGTCATCTTTTCTTGGATTTGGGCTAGTTCATCAACACGAGGAAGGTAAACGATACGGAAGTGGTCTGGTTCCTGCCAGTTGAAGCCTCGACCATGAACCAAGAGAACCTTTTCCTGTTTCAAGAAATCAAGGACAAACTGTTCATCATCATCGATACGGTACATATTGCGATCGATTTTAGGGAAGATATAGAGTCCAGCCTTGGGTTTAACCGCAGACAAACCTGGAATATCTTGAATGGCATTGTAGATGAAATTTCTTTGCTCGTAAATTCGTCCACCAGGAAGAAGCAATTCATCGACCGACTGGTGACCACCTAGGGAAGTTTGTACGACCTGTTGAGCCAAAACATTAGAGCAAAGTCGCATATTGGACAGCATATTGAGCCCTTCGATATAGCCCTTGACATGAGTCTTTGGTCCAGACAAGACCATCCAACCCACACGGAAACCAGCGATACGATGGGATTTTGACAGACCATTCATGCTGACACAGAAAACATCTGGTGCCAAGCTCGCCACAGGCGTATGCACATGTCCATCCATTACCATGCGGTCGTAAATTTCATCCGCAAAGATAATCAAATCGTTCTGACGGGCAATCTCAATAATCTCCAGCAAAAGTTCCTTAGGATAAAGGGCTCCAGTTGGGTTGTTTGGATTGATAAGGACGATTGCCTTGGTATTGGAAGTGATTTTTGACTTGATATCGTCAATATCTGGGTACCATTCTGCAGCTTCATCACAGATATAGTGAACGGCATTTCCTCCAGCTAGGCTGACAGCGGCTGTCCAGAGAGGATAGTCTGGCATAGGCACCAAGACCTCATCTCCGTTGTCCAAAAGCCCCTGCATGGACATAACAATCAGCTCACTGACACCATTTCCAAGGTAAATATCATCAATATCCACATTTGGGAATTTCTTCAACTGGCAATACTGCATGATGGCCTTACGGGCTGAGAAAATCCCCTTGGAATCAGAATATCCTTCACTATCACGCGCATTCATAATCAAGTCATGAATGACCTCGTCTGGCGCTGTAAAGCCAAATTCTGCCGGATTTCCTGTATTCAGACGTAAAATCTTTTCTCCGTTTGCTCGCATCCGCATAGCTTCTTCTAAAACAGGACCACGGATATCATAAGCAACATGCTCTAACTTACTAGACTTGTTATATTCTTTCATCTTGTTTCCTCAATTCATCAGGATAGTAACATTATACCACTAGAAAGAAAATGCGACAAGTTTACTGAAATGTGTTACTAAAATTCTACAGAAGAAAAACCTCGCTAAAAGCGAGGTCAAGACAGGGGAGATAGCAGGTATTTTGCGAAAGTCACATCACATACCAAAAGATAAACCTAGAAAAAGCAAGCCTAAAAAGGAGTCATAAAGAAGATTGAACATGAGGAAAAGCCCCCATATCATCAAGTAATCCCAACGCCCACTTCGTTTTGCAACCAGGAATAATAGAAAATGGTAGAGTAGGTGAAAGACTAAAAAGCCAACAAAACCTGGATAGAGAAGCGGAATTAGCTTCTCTAATTGCCAGACCATGATAACTTCTAGCAAGACTGAAACTAGGATGATTCCATAATAAAGGAAATTTGAATTTTTTGTTTCTTGAAAAGAGTGCTTCATCATTCTCCCTCCTTCACTTCTTTCCTGCTATCCTTTCTTTTATTTTATCATATATTTATATAGTTTTTAAGCACTAACATTCTTTTGAAAAATACTTTTTTTGCTTTACTTCTATAGTGAAAAGGTTTACAATTATAGTAAGAAAATTTCAGGAGGTTTCATTATGGCACAACGTTACCAAAATATCATGGTCGCAATCGATGGTTCTAAAGAAGCGGACTTGGCTTTTGTCAAGGGAGTTCATTCTGCTCTACGGAACGACGCTAAACTCACCATCGCACATGTCATTGACACACGCGCTCTCCAAAGCGTATCCACCTTTGATGCTGAAGTTTATGAAGAACTCCAAGTCGACGCTGAAAGTCTGATGAAAGAGTACGAAAAACGTGCTAAAGATGCTGGTGTGGCAGATGTTCATATCGTCATTGAAATGGGAAATCCAAAGACCCTACTAGCACGTACTATTCCAGATGCTGAGGAAGTGGACCTCATCCTCGTTGGCGCAACTGGTCTCAACGCCTTTGAACGCCTCTTGGTCGGCTCTTCATCTGAATACATTCTCCGCCATGCTAAGGTCGATTTGCTGGTTGTGAGAGAACAAGAAAAAACCTTATAATCACCAAGAAAAGGAGCTCAGAGCTCCTTTTTGTTTACTATTTATTTCTCTCTTTATGGCGTTCATAAGCCTTGAGCTGGCGCTGCAGTTCCTTTTTAATAGCAGGTTCTGGAGCATATTTTTCTTCCCAATCATCTGGCTTTAAGATTTTGTGGGTCACTGGATCAAAATGAGCCTTGCCATCTGGAAAAATTTTCCCCATATTGGCCTGATGGACAATATCAAAAATACGTTCTGGGTCCACCCCCATCAAAACAAAACTACCGTAGGTGAAGTAAAGCGTATCAATCAGGGCATCTACCTGCCCTACCAAATCTTGCTGTGCAGGTGTCTTCTTGGCTACTTTATCTGCTGCCTTATCAAGGGCCTGATGAAGTTGCGATAAAGCTTGACCAAAATCCTCTTCAGAGGGACTGGCTGCTCGAACAAACTCCACCAATTCTTCTATTTTAAAGCCAGCCCTGTGGGTTGCACCTTCTAAATCCCAAGCTCGAGGTTCTTCTTGGGTTCGTTCATCCATCATGTGGTGGAAGGTCTTGACCTTATTGAAATGATAGTCACGGCTGACAAAGACTTTTTCTGAAGCTAGAACACCAAAATGTTCCAAGGCCTTGTGGATTCCGTCTTGCTGATTGCTAGTTGTGATATGCTTGGCAACTTCCTTGACACTGCTACTACCATTTCCCATAGCGACCGACATACCGACACCCGCCAGCATTTCTAGGTCGTTATCGGAGTCACCAAAGGCCATGACTTGGTTGAGATCAAAACCATATTCTTTCCCAACTCGTCGAATGCCTTCCAATTTAGAGTTTCCTTGATTGATGACATCTGCTGCAAAAGGATTGCTACGTGTCAATTTCAAATCTTCAAAATCAGCTGCTGCCTTCTCAGATTCTTCTGGTGTCATAAGCATCAAAACTTGGTAGATAGGCTGATTCATCAGATGAAGCAGGTCTTCTTCCTTTTGGGGAACAACCTTGCTGACCATACGATTAAAGGAATGACTCACCGTCCGAGTTAAAATAGAGGGAACGAAGCGACTGATTCGTTGGGAAAAAGAACCCAAACCAAAGGACATGATTTTAGAACCCAACATGGCATCCTTGGTCCCTAGGGCAATCTCCTTGCCCTCTTTTTTAGCATAAGTAATTAGCTGGCGCAAGTGTAACTTGGAAATAGGGCTCGTGAACAGGACTTTGTCTTTAGTAAAGATATACTGGCCATTATAGGTTACCGCAAAGTCCAAATCCAAATCGTCCATCAATTCCTTAACAAAAAAAGGTCCTCGACCTGTCGCTACGCCGACAAGCACCCCTTGTTCTTTGATGATTTTAATCGCATCCTTAGTGGATTTCAAAACACTCTTGCGATCGTTGACCAAGGTTCCATCGATATCAAAAAAAACAGCTTTGACTTCCATCCTATCCCAATCTCCCCTTTTGTGATACAATGATTATACCACATTTCAGAAAGAGTGAGTAAATCATGCCTAAGAAAATCCTTGTTTTACATACGGGTGGGACTATTTCTATGCAGGCCGATGCTTCTGGCGCTGTTGTGACAAGTTCAGATAATCCCATGAACCATGTGTCCAACCCACTTGAAGGAATCCAAGTCCACGCCTTAGACTTTTTTAACCTGCCAAGTCCCCATATCAAACCCAAGCATATGCTGGCTCTCTACCAGAAAATTAAAGAGGAAGCTGCTAACTACGATGGAGTGGTGATCACACACGGGACCGATACTTTAGAGGAAACAGCCTATTTCCTTGATACCATGGAAGTCCCCCATATGCCTATCGTTCTAACAGGGGCCATGCGCAGCTCCAATGAACTCGGTAGTGACGGTGTTTATAACTATCTGAGTGCTTTACGGGTGGCTAGTGATGACAGGGCTGCTGACAAAGGAGTTTTGGTTGTTATGAACGATGAAATCCACGCTGCCAAGTATGTTACCAAAACACATACGACCAACGTCGGCACCTTCCAGACCCCAACACACGGGCCACTTGGTCTGATTATGAAACAGGAAATCCTCTACTTCAAAACAGCTGAGCCCCGTGTTCGCTTTGACCTTAATCACATACAAGGCTTAGTCCCTATCATCTCGGCTTATGCTGGTATGACAGATGAGCTGATTGATATGCTGGATTTGGAACAATTGGACGGTTTGATTATCCAAGCCTTCGGAGCTGGTAATATTCCCAAAGAAACGGCTCAAAAATTAGAAAGCCTTCTGCAAAAAGGAATCCCAGTCGCCCTGGTTTCACGATGCTTTAACGGTATAGCGGAACCTGTTTATGCCTACCAAGGTGGGGGCGTGCAGTTGCAAAAATCTGGTGTCTTCTTTGTTAAAGAACTCAACGCCCAAAAAGCCCGCCTAAAGCTCCTCATTGCCCTCAATGCCGGACTAACAGGACAGGCTTTGAAAGACTATATGGAAGGTTAAGTCTCTTCGAAAATCTCTTCAAACCGCGTCAACGTCGCCTTACCGTATGTATGGTTATTGACTTCGTCAGTTCTATCTGCAACCTCAAAGCAGTGCTTTGAGCAACCTGCGACTAGCTTCCTAGTTTGCTCTTTGATTTTCATTGAGTATAATTCCCTCCTCTAAAAACAAATCAGGAAATCTTCACGATTCCCTGATTTTTTCTATTTACGTTTTCGTGTTGAGCGACGTTCTGTCAAACCATGAGGTAAGAGAACTTCACGTTCTTCCAACTCTTCCTTGTGCATAATCTTAGTCAACATACGCATACTTATGGCACCAAGGTCATAAAGAGGTTGGGCAATAGTTGTCAAGTTTGGACGGGTAAAGCGTGAGACTTGCGAATCATCACTAGTAATAATTTCAAACTCTTCTGGTACTGATACACCCTTATCAGCAAGGCCGTTCAAGACACCTGCTGCCAGTTCATCACCTGTTACAACTGCTGCAGTTGCGTTTGATGAAATCAAGCGTTCTGCCAAGGCATAACCGTCTTCATAAGTGTATTTAGATTCAAATACCAATCCTTCGCTATAAGAAATACCTGCTTTTTTCAAGGCTTCCTTGTAGCCAACCAAACGAACCTTACCATTGATATCATCCACTAGTGGACCGCTAACGAAAGCAATGCGCTCATTTTCTTTAGCAAGGTAGGTCACTGCATCAATCGTAGCTTGTTTGTAGTCAATATTGACACTTGGAAGCTGATGTTCTACATCCACAGTTCCTGCAAGAACAACTGGTGTCCGAGAGCGAGAAAACTCTGAACGAATTTTTTCAGTCAAGTGATATCCCATAAAGATGATACCATCCACTTGCTTAGAAAACAGTGTATTGACAACTGAAACTTCCTTGTCATCATCCTCATCACTATTGGCAAGGACGATATTGTACTTGTACATTTCAGCGATATCATCAATCCCTTTAGCAAGCGTTGAGAAATAGCCATTGGTAATATTTGGGATCACGACACCGACAGTAGTTGTCTTTTTACTTGCAAGACCACGCGCCACTGCATTTGGACGGTAATCTAAACGGTCAATCACCTCAAGCACTTTTTTTCGAGTATTCTCTTTTACATTCTTATTGCCATTGACTACACGGCTAACCGTCGCCATTGAAACTCCTGCTTCACGGGCGACATCATAAATCGTTACTGTATCGTCTGTATTCATTCCATTTCCTTTCTATATCATACCTCACGAGACTCCAAAAAAAGAGACGGTATGAAAATTTCGTTTTCATGATTCCACTTATTCCATTTTATCACTATTTGTAAACACTTTCAAGCGTTTTTTGAAGATTATTTGAAAAAATTTCATAGGAAGCTATGTTTATGAAGAAAAAATCACCTTTTCTTGATTTTTAATCCTATTTGCTGTATGATAAGGGAAAAGAAAGGGGGAAGAAATATGGCTTTTACCAATACCCACATGCGGTCAGCTAGTTTTGGCATTGTTACCAGCTTGCCTGATGACGTTATTGACTCATTTTGGTATATCATCGACCATTTCTTAAAAAATGTCTTTGAATTGGAAGAAGAACTCGAGTTTCAATTGCTTAATAACCAAGGAAAAATTACCTTCCACTTCTCAAGTCAACACCTCCCTACAGCCATTGATTTTGACTTTAACCATCCTTTCGACCCTCTTTATCCCCCGAGAGTTCTGGTTTTAGACATGGATGGTAGAGAGACTATCCTCCTCCCAGAAGAAAATGACCTATTTTAAAAACTCTAGCCTTCAGTTACAAACGACTGAAAACTAGAGTTTTTTCTATTGTTTCAAAGCATTATACAAGTTGCGGATAGGTTGCTTTAATGTAGGATGGATAAAATGAGGCGCAATTTCTTGAAGAGATTCAAGAACAAAAAGACGTTCTGCTATATAAGGATGAGGCAAGATGAGGTCGTCTGTATAAAGAATCTGATCCTCCACAAAGAGCAAGTCCAAATCAATCAAACGAGGCCCCCAATGTACTTCTCGCACCCGTCCCATCTCTGACTCAATGGCTAACAAGGTCTCTAATAGAACTGGGGCAGGCAACCAGGTTTCAACCTCAACCACTTGATTAGCAAAACTATCTTGCTCCACACCACCCCAAGGCTCCGTCGTCAAGACACTGGACTCTTTGAGAATATGGATACCTTGATTTCGCATGTTCTCAATGGCTTGTTTCAAGTTTGCTTGTTTATCTCCCATATTGCTTCCTAGGGCGATAAAGGCTCGTTGCTTGCGGCGATGAATGGTTACCGAGCAAGTATCTAGTGGCAAATGCACTGGCGCCCAAGGTTTTTTCAGTTCCAGCTTCATTTCTTGGACAAGAGGATAGGCCTCAAAGGTACGTTCTACCAGTTTGTAGGCTACCGTTTCAATCAAGTCCTCAGTTGTTTCCTGAAACCAAGTCGTCCACTGCTGACACAGTTCTCCATAATGGACAGAAGCCGTTAAATCCAAGTCTGTAGCCGCCTTGGTCATATCATAGGATAGGATTGCGGAAATAACAAACTTCTGCCCCAATTCCTTCTCACTAGGAAAAAGACCATGATAGGCAAAAATTTCCAAATCCTTAATCTGCAGTTGATCCATAATGATTCCTTTCTAGAAAAATCCGCCTAAAGCGGATTCTTTTTATACTCAATGAAAATCAAAGAGCAAACTAAGAAGCTAGCCGCAGGCTGCTCAAAACACTGTTTTGAGGTTGCAGATGGAAGCTGACGTGGTTTGAATTTGATTTTCGAAGAGTATTATAGTCCCATTAAACGATAAGCCTGATCTCGAAGGTCCTTATCTGTTTCAAATAGACCACGAGCTACTGTCGTCAAGGTTGCAGTGCCTGGTTTTCTAACACCACGCATGCTCATACACATATGTTCCGCCTCAATGACAACAAAGGCTCCTTTAGCACCTAGATAGTCCATCAAGGCATCGGCCACTTCGATATTCAAACGTTCTTGAATTTGCGGCTTTTTAGAATAAACTTCAACCGTACGGGCTAGCTTAGACAAACCTGCTACACGGCCATCTGGAATATAGGCAATATGCGCTCTCCCATAAAATGGCAAGAAGTGGTGTTCACACATGGTATGGAAAAAAATATCCTTTTCTACCACCATATTATCGTCAATAATCTCAAAAGATTTTGACAAATGTTCCTCCGCTGTTTGACCAAGACCTGAAAAAATCTCTTGGTACATACGGGCCACTCGAGCAGGCGTTTCCTGCAAGCCCTCACGGTTAACGTCCTCTCCTACAGCCTCGATAATCATTTTTACAGCTGCTTCAATCTTTTGTGTATCCATTTTCGTTTTTCCTCTCCATCAGATAGGCTCTCACTTGGCTCAAGAAATACAAGGAACCCGTGACAATCCTAACTGTTTGTTTCTCTTCTTTTTTATCTGTCAATTTCTGCTCTAGAAAATCCTGCCAACCTTGGTAGCTGAGATTTCTAGACCTAACTGCCTCTTTCAGCATGCTTTCATCAGTCGCCCGACTATCGTCAAAATGGGTCAAGGTAAGCTCGGTATCTGGTAGTGTCCCCAGCAAGTCCAACATATCCTCCAAGGCCTTGGTTTTGATACAGGTAAATAGGATTTCCTTATGATAATCTGCAAAACGTTCTTGCAAGGTTGCTAATAAAGCCTTAATAGCATGGGGATTGTGGGCTCCATCCAAAATCATCAAGGGATCTCTTGACACGATTTCCAAACGCCCTGGCCAACTTGTTTCTTCCAAAGCTTGAGCAAGCAAGTGATTGCTTGCTAGCTCTCGACCATCTTCTTGACAAAAAGTATCAAGTAAAGCTATGGCCATCCCAGCATTCTCTATCTGGTGCAAACCAAGCAGGCCAGTCTGGAAGCGACCTTGTCTGACAACACTTGTATAGTCAAAGACTTCACCCGTAACCACACTCTTTTGATGACTAACTTGATAATCTGCCCCATAGGCAATTCTCGGCGCATTTTTTGCTTCTGCAATAGAGTCAATCACAGCTAGCGCTTCTGGAGCAATGCAACCTGTTACCGAAGGAATACCTTGTTTGATAATACCAGCTTTATGCTCTGCTATGGCTTCCAAGGTGTCCCCAAGTAAGGCTACATGGTCCAATCCAATGGTTGTAATTCCTGTCAAAATGGGCTGGCAGACATTGGTACTATCCAGAAGGCCACCCATGCCCACTTCCATGATGACCACATCTACTTGCTCTGAGGCAAAGTAATCATAAGCTATGGCGGTGATAATTTCAAACTCGGTTGTTCCCCGCAAATTGGCAGCCGATTCCCCCTCAAGCAAAGATCGATAGTCTGACATGAGAGCTTCTAGTCTCGCTTCTGGAATGGATTCCCCATTGATGCTAATCTGATCCGTATAATGACTGAGATAGGGCGAGCTAAACACGCCAACTCTCAGCCCTAGCTTTTCTAGCATATTTTTCAAAAAAGCAATGGTCGAACCCTTGCCATTGGTTCCTCCAATATGGATGACCTTGAGTTTGAGATGGGGATTGCCACGCAGAGCTAATAGTTCCACCATGCGTTCCAAGCCAAAATGCGGTTGGTCCGTCCGATAGTTGGCAATCCACTGATTGTTTTCAATTTCTTTCATCTTATTTGTATTGTTTTAAATCTAGATTTTCCGCTTCATCAGCCAGACGAATAGCGGAGGCAATTTCAACTGCCATCCTGTGACTAGCTACATCATGCACGCGCACCACTTCTACTCCCTGCCTCGCAGCGATACTGGTTACCTGAGCCGAAGCCGTATCTCGATTGCGGAAACCAAGTTCTGTCTCAGGATTGACTTCAAAACCATTTTCTTCAAGGATGTTGATGACAAACCGCTTGCGCGACACTCCAAGAAAGATTGGATAGCCCTTCTGATGGAGTTTATTCAGGTCCCGTAAAAGAAGCAAATTTTCTTTCTTGGTCAGACCAAAGCCGATTCCTGGATCCAACAGGATATTTTCTTGTGCGATTCCAGCTTGATTCGCTCTCGCTAAGGCTCTGTCAAAGAAAGCCTCCATCAAGTCTTCGATTGGCAATATTTCAAAGTCAGCTAACTCTTCCTCTGTAAAAGCTTGTCCAAAACCAAAATGAGGAAATATAAGCGAGCTAGGGTGCTGAGGTCGTGCCATGACTGGATTAAACATGATGACCACTTTCGCACCAGCCTTAGCAACCACATCCGCCATTTTTTCATCACCCATAAGACCAGTGATATCATTGACTAGATTGGCACCAGCAGCCAAAGCAGCCTCTGCCACCTGACTCTTCCAAGTATCGATAGAAATAAGGACATCACTTTCCTTGCGAATCGCTTTAATCACTGGAACAACACGCTGGATTTCCTCTTCTATCTCAACATAGCTACTGCCCGGGCGAGTCGATTCTCCACCGATATCTAGCATACTAGCCCCTTCTGCTATCAATTTACGAGCCTGCTGGAGCGCTTGCTCAAGCGCAAAAAATTGACCACCGTCCGAAAAGGAATCTGGGGTTACATTGATAATTCCACAAATAGCTGTCTTTGCATGATTTGCTTTAGTTGACATATCGGTCACTCCCTCAAGGCTTTTCACCATATTATTTCTCTATTTTACCATAAAAAGAAAAAGATGGACACGATTGCATTCATCTTTTTCCCAGTAGAAACAAGTAAGCAATTGTCAAAAATCTTAAACAGAAATCCCTAATGTCCGACTCAAAATCACCACGAGAGCCAACAAACAGAAAACAACCCCATTAACAATCATGTGAAGTAAGATCGACATTTCCAAACGTTGGGTTTTATAAACTGTCCAAGTTAGCACAGTTGACATTCCTCCATAGATAAGAAGAGAAGGTAGATTTGTCGGTAAATGAAGCAAGGCAAAGATAATAGCACCGACTATATAACCCACATTTTCTTTACCACGAAAGAGTTTTTTAGGAATCACTCCTCGACATAAAATCTCCTCACAAATAGGAGCTATTAGAACCAGTAAGAAAAAACTGGAAATTAAGGAACTATTCTGGACCAAATCATTAATATTTGATTGATTGCTGGTTGTTGTTTCATTCATCAAACGCAGTAAGACCACACCAAGAATATTAAAGGCAAGAATCACTAGATAGCTTAAGGCCAATCTAGCCAAATCCTTAGCCTTGAAAAACGATAAACCAAAACTAGCCAACTGTGTTTTCCTAGCACCTATTATAAATACAGTTAAAACCACAAGAGATAAGGCCCCTACTAATAGTCCTGATTGCAACAATGGAAATCGTCTACTTGTTAGAAAATAGGACAAAGCCAAAGGAAGCTGAGAAAAAAGAAGGGCTACTAAAAAAATAATTACCCATTTGCCCCTGTTCACTATCTCTTTCCACATACTCTTCTCCTTCATGATTTTTCCTCCTTAGTCTTAATAAACATCATTGAATATATTTGCGAGCTAATCACAATCTCCTTTGTATTAAAAAAGGGGGAAAATCCCCCTGGGTTATCCTATTATAAGGCCATGCTGATGTAGTTAAGGATAAACAAGGCATCCAAAATCCAAATCATTACATGAACATCTTTAGCTTGACCTTTGACAAGCTTAGTCAAGGTGTAGGTCAAGAAACCAACTGCAATCCCTTGAGTGATAGAGTAGCTGAATCCCATAAAGATAGATGTGAAGAAGGCAGGAACCGCTTCAGCCATATCATCCCAATGGATATTTTTCAAGCTAGCCAACATCATAATCCCAACGATAATCAAGATTGGAGCTGTAGCAGCTGTTGGTACGATAGCTAGAAGTGGGCTAAAGAAGCTTGAAATTGCAAAACAGATTGCCACGACCAAGGCTGTCAAACCAGTACGTCCACCTGCACCGATACCAGCAGCAGACTCAACATAAGTCGTTACGTTCGAAGTACCAGCGATGGCACCAATTGAAGTACCAATCAAGTCAGAGTAAAGAGCCTTATCCAACTTAGCTGATTGGTGATTTTCACCATTTGTCGCTACGATACCAACTTTTTCACCTGTACCGATCAAGGTACCAATCGTGTCAAAAATATCTGTCAATGAGAAGGCAAGAATAGCCATCAGAGTTTCAGGCAAGCGAGCTGTATCTGAAATCAAAGCTCCCAAACCTTCTGAACCAAGAGCTGCACCAAAGACTGTCTTCAAGTCTTCAAAAGCTGCACCAACATGGTTATTAGCAAAATCGATACTAGACAAATCTACCAAACCAACTGCGATAGCAAGAACAGTTGTTGTCAAGATAGAGAGGATAATTCCTCCTTTAATCCCTTTAATGACAAAGAAGATAGTAATGGCCAGTCCTGCAAGTGCCACCAAAACAGCTGGATTATTAAAGCTGACCAAGCCTGGAACTGCTGAAGAGTTTGCTGCAATCGTCGCTTGAGCTTTGTCAGCCCCTTCTCCTACAACAGTATAGTTACCTGGATCAATCGTAAATTTCAAAAGTCCAGCATTCTTAATCCCTACATAGGCAAGGAAGACACCGATACCAGCTGAAATAGCTGAGCGAAGAGCATTTGGAATCGATTCAATGATCATTTTACGAACATTTGTCAAGGTAATAATCAATGAGATAATCCCACAGATGAAGACCATAGCTAGGGCTTGTTGCCAAGAATAACCGAGTCCAAATACGACTGTAAATGTAAAGAAGGCGTTAAGACCCATACCTGGCGCTTGAGCATAAGGTAAGTTAGCGTAGAAGGCCATCATCAAGGTACCAGCAACTGCACCGATAATCGTTGCGAGGAATACACCTTGAGCAGGCATTCCTGTTTGCGAAAGAATTTGTGGGTTTACAAAGAGAATATAACTCATTGCAAAGAAAGTTGTTAAACCAGCGAGAACCTCTGTACGAACGTCCGTACCGTTCTCTTTTAGTTTAAATAATTTGTCCATTATCAATCTCCTTTTAATTTTTACGAACAATAATAGAATTATATCATTTATCATTCACTTTTTCAATATCTTTGTTTGATTTATTTAAGAATTTGATGAAATTTCTTTTTTGGTTTCGAATCTGCTTTTCTGCCTGCTTTCTGTTATAATAGTAGACATCTTATCTGAAAAGACACTAGAAAGGTCCCTATGACGAAAAAAATTATTGCAGTTGACCTGGATGGAACCCTGCTCAACTCAGACAGTCAAATTTCTGACTTTACCAAAAAAACCATCAAAAAAGTTGCTGAAAAAGGCCATCAAGTTATTATTACGACAGGGCGCCCTTACCGCATGTCAAAAGATTTTTACCGTGAACTAGGCTTAAACACTCCTATGATTAATTTCAACGGCTCCCTTACTCATTTACCAGACCAAGTTTGGAACTTCGAAAAGTGTTTGACGGTAGACAAAAAATATCTGCTAGATATGGTTCGACGTTCAGAGGACATTCAAGCCGATTTTATCGCTGGAGAATATCGTAAAAAATTCTATATCACAAATCCCAATGAAGAAATTGCCAATCCTAAACTATTTGGTGTAGAAGCTTTCCAGCCTGAAGATCAATTTCAGCCAGAATTAGTAACCAAGGATCCTAACTGTATTCTGCTGCAGACCAGAGCCAGTGACAAATATGCCTTGGCAAAAGAAATGAACGCCTTCTATCAGCATCAACTTTCTATTAATACTTGGGGTGGTCCGCTCAATATCCTTGAGTGTACCCCAAAAGGTGTCAACAAGGCCTTTGCTTTGGACTACTTGCTCAAGGTTATGAATCGTGACAAAAAGGATTTGATTGCCTTTGGAGATGAACACAATGATACCGAAATGCTCGCTTTTGCTGGGAAAGGTTATGCAATGAAAAATGCTAACCCAGAGCTACTCCCTTATGCAGATGAGCAAATTTCCTTGACAAATGACCAAGATGGGGTTGCAAAAACCCTGCAAGACTTCTTCTTATAATCCATACTGACCAGCTTGCGAGCTGGTCTTTGTGCTCTTTTCACAGTCTCATCAACCGGTTAATCGATTGTTCTATTTTTCACCTCCAAAACCTTGGAAAAGGCTTTCTTTTGTGATATACTTCACATATAAATACAAGAGAGCTCGTCATACTCGACTCTGTTGACACAAAATCAATCCAGTCCTGTTTCTCCTGCTCTCAGTTAATATCAAGGAGGATAGCTATGAAAGCTGTTGTTGTAAATCCAGAAAGCACTGGTGTTGCTGTTGAAGAAAAAGTACTCCGTCCACTTGAAACTGGAGAAGCACTTGTAGAGATTGAATACTGTGGTGTTTGCCACACTGACCTCCACGTTGCCCATGGTGACTTTGGTCAAGTACCAGGACGCGTCCTAGGACACGAAGGTGTTGGTATCGTTAAAGAAATTGCCCCAGATGTTAAAAGCCTTAAAGTCGGTGACCGCGTCAGCGTTGCTTGGTTCTTTGAAGGATGTGGTACTTGCGAATACTGTACAACTGGCCGTGAAACTCTTTGCCGTACAGTGAAAAATGCTGGCTACTCAGTAGATGGTGGTATGGCTGAACAATGTATCGTAACTGCAGACTATGCTGTTAAAGTTCCTGACGGACTTGATCCAGCCCAAGCCTCTTCTATCACATGTGCTGGTGTAACAACCTATAAAGCTATTAAAGAAGCAAAAGTTGAACCAGGCCAATGGGTTGTTCTTTACGGTGCTGGTGGACTTGGTAACCTAGCTGTTCAATACGCTAAAAAAGTATTCAATGCTCATGTCATCGCAGTTGATATCAATAACGACAAACTTGCCCTTGCAAAAGAGGTCGGTGCTGATATCGTTATTAACGGCCTAGAAGTTGATGATGTACCTGGACTCATCAAGGAAAAAACTGATGGTGGAGCTCATTCAGCTGTCGTAACTGCTGTATCTAAAGTTGCCTTCAATCAGGCTGTTGACTCAGTTCGTGCCGGTGGTCGCGTAGTCGCTGTTGGTCTTCCTTCTGAAATGATGGAACTCAGCATCGTAAAAACCGTTCTAGATGGAATCCAAGTCATCGGTTCTCTTGTTGGAACTCGTAAAGACTTGGAAGAAGCCTTCCAATTCGGTGCAGAAGGTTTGGTAGTTCCAGTTGTTTAAAAACGCCCAGTCGAAGATGCCGTAGCCATTTTCGACGAAATGGAAAAAGGTCAAATCCAAGGACGTATGGTACTCGACTTCACCCACTAATCTAATAAAAACCTATTTTAAAAGTTGGAATGCGCTTCCAACTTTTTTATATTAAATTTTTTAATAAGGATTCAAAAAAACTTCTCTAAAACTCAATATATCAATATTTTCAGATGTAATCTTTTTAATTATTTTATGATAAATAGTTGATTTTTAGATGAAAACGGTTTATACTTAAAAAGTCTTAAAGTTTTCTTAAACGAAAACTAAAACAAAAAAGGAGGAATGACAATAATGAGTATCGGAATCATTATTGCGAGCCACGGCGAATTTGCTGCGGGTATTCATCAGTCAGGATCTATGATCTTTGGTGAACAAGAAAAGGTTCAAGTTGTAACCTTTATGCCAAATGAAGGTCCTGATGATCTATACGCTAAGTTTAATAACGCTGTTGCTGCATTTGACGCAGAAGATGAGGTTCTAGTTTTGGCTGACCTTTGGAGTGGATCTCCATTTAACCAAGCTAGCCGCGTGATGGGAGAAAATCCTGAGCGTAAGTTTGCCATCATCACAGGACTTAACTTACCGATGTTAATCCAAGCCTACACAGAGCGCCTGATGGACGCTACTGCAGGTGTAGAAAAAGTCGCTGCTAATATCATTAAAGAAGCCAGAGATGGCATCAAGGCTCTTCCAGAAGAGCTCAACCCAGTTGAGGAAGTAGCAAGCGCTGCAGCTGCTCCAGTTGCCCAAGCTGCTATTCCAGAAGGAACTGTCATCGGAGACGGTAAACTCAAAATCAACCTTGCCCGTCTAGACACTCGTTTACTTCACGGTCAGGTTGCAACTGCTTGGACTCCAGATTCAAAAGCAGACCGTATCATCGTTGCTTCAGATAACGTAGCTAAAGACGAATTACGTAAAGAATTGATTAAACAAGCAGCTCCAGGTAAAGTGAAAGCAAACGTTGTTCCTATCCAAAAACTAATCGACGTTGCAAAAGACCCTCGCTTCGGAGAAACACATGCCCTTATCTTGTTTGAAACACCTCAAGATGCCCTTCGTGCTATCGAAGGTGGCGTGCCAATCAAAACTCTTAATGTTGGATCAATGGCTCACTCAACTGGTAAAACAATGGTTAACAACGTTTTGTCTATGGATAAAGAAGACGTTGCTACATTTGAAAAAATGCGTGACCTTGGTGTTGAATTTGATGTACGTAAAGTACCAAACGACACGAAAAAAGATTTGTTTGACTTGATCAACAAAGCAAACGTGCAATAATCGATTTTATGAAAGGATTTTAAAGATGTCTATTATTTCTATGGTTTTAGTAGTCGTTGTAGCCTTCCTAGCAGGTCTTGAAGGTATCCTCGACCAGTTCCAATTCCATCAACCAATCGTAGCTTGTACCCTTATCGGTCTTGTTACTGGTAACCTTGAAGCAGGGATTATCCTTGGTGGTTCTCTTCAAATGATCGCCCTTGGTTGGGCTAACATCGGAGCTGCCGTAGCTCCTGACGCTGCTCTTGCTTCTGTTGCTGCTGCCATTATCATGGTTCTTGGTGGCGACTTTACTAAGACAGGTATCGGTGTTGCCCAAGCGGTTGCTATCCCTCTTGCAGTTGCTGGTCTATTCTTGACTATGATTGTCCGTACACTCTCTGTCGGATTGGTTCACACTGCTGATGCTTCTGCTAAAAAAGGTGACTTCAAAGCAGTTGAACGTGCTCACTTTGTCGCACTTCTTCTTCAAGGTCTTCGTATTGCAGTCCCAGCAGCACTCCTTCTAATGGTACCAACTGAAACAGTACAAAGCATTCTAAATGCTATGCCTGATTGGCTCAAAGATGGTATGGCTATCGGTGGTGGTATGGTCGTTGCCGTTGGTTACGCTATGGTTATCAACATGATGGCAACTCGTGAAGTATGGCCATTCTTCGCTATCGGTTTCGTGCTTGCTGCCGTGTCAGATATTACTCTAATCGGATTTGGTGCTATCGGTGTTGCTATCGCTCTTATCTACCTTCACCTTTCTAAAACTGGTGGAAATGGTGGCGGAGGAGCCGCAACTTCTAACGACCCAATCGGCGATATCCTAGAAGACTACTAAGATAAGAAAGGACTGAAAACATCATGACTGAAAAACTTCAATTAACTAAATCAGATCGTAAAAAAGTTTGGTGGCGTTCAACTTTCTTACAAGGTTCTTGGAACTATGAACGTATGCAAAACTTGGGTTGGGCTTACTCATTAATTCCAGCTCTTAAAAAACTCTACACTAAGAAAGAAGATCAAATCGCTGCTCTTGAACGCCATCTTGAGTTCTTCAACACTCACCCATACGTAGCCGCTCCAATCATGGGGGTTACTCTTGCACTTGAAGAAGAACGTGCTAACGGT
This sequence comes from Streptococcus mitis, assembly GCF_023109515.1. Taxonomy (GTDB): domain Bacteria; phylum Bacillota; class Bacilli; order Lactobacillales; family Streptococcaceae; genus Streptococcus; species Streptococcus mitis_CS. Next base: position 22,074 of record NZ_JALDUM010000003.1, on the reverse strand, counting down.
GTTGAAATCGATGACGCTGCTATCCAAGGGGTTAAAATCGGTATGATGGGGCCTCTTGCTGGTATCGGTGACCCAGTATTCTGGTTTACAGTACGCCCAATCCTTGGATCACTCGGTGCTTCACTTGCCCTTACTGGTAATATCTTAGGTCCAATCCTCTTCTTCGTTCTTTGGAACTTGATTCGTATGTCATTCTTGTGGTATACACAAGAGATTGGATACAAGGCTGGATCAGAAATCACTAAAGACATGTCTGGCGGTATCCTCCAAGACATCACTAAAGGTGCTTCTATCCTTGGTATGTTCATTCTTGCTGTCCTTGTTCAACGTTGGGTAAATATTAAATTTGCTTTCGATGTTGCCAAAGTTCAACTAGATGAAAAGGCTTATATCCATTGGGATAAATTGCCAGAAGGATCTAAAGGTATCCAAGAAGCATTCGCACAAGTAGGACAAGGATTATCTCAAACATCTGAAAAAGTTACTACTTTCCAACAAAACTTGGATATGTTGATTCCTGGACTATCAGGACTACTCCTTACTTTCCTTTGCATGTACTTGCTTAAGAAAAAAGTATCTCCAATCACTATTATCCTTGCACTCTTCGCAGTGGGTATTGTGGCACATGTTCTTCACATCATGTAATCAAGCAACTTAAAAGGAATCAGGTTCTAAAATCTGATTCCTTTTTTCTATACTTTTATTCGGCCAAGGCACCCATTGGATCCCATGGTGCAAGAACAATTGGTTCTGCTTCATAGGCAGCCTGTTCTTCGGCTGTCAGCAATTCTTTGCGAACAACGATTTGGTAAGTGTATTCGTCCATCCAAGCGTCAGAGGCAACAAAGTAACCATCTGTACCTACCTTATCTCCCCAAGAGTTTTCAACCTTCCACTTGGTTGACTTACCATTTTCATCCAAATCCACACCTGTCAAGACCATAGCGTGGGTCATTAAACTTTCGCTGTAGTCCAAACGTCCAGCCTTGTCTTGAGTGAGTTTAATGTCCATACTTGATTCAAAGTCATAAACATCTGTTGCAAGGATTCCAGCTTTGCGGTTGCTGAGCTGACCGACATCAGAACCAAACCAAACAGTCTCACCTGTTTGCATTTGGGCAATCGCCAATTCTTTCAAGCGCTCCATCGGTACGTTGATGTAACGAACTGCACGGCTACCAACAACATTTCCTAACATCTCAACTGTGTAAGATTTACCGTAAGGCTTGTCAGCAGTTGGGGCGTTGATAACAGAAACGTAATCTTCTAGAGGAAGATTGACATATTTCTTGTAAAATTCTTGTGGCGTGATACCCTTTTCGCTTTGGTAGTTGTTATCCTTATCACGATAAGCAAAGTCAAATTTACGTGGTGGAAGGCCTAGGGACATAGCAAGAAAATTAAAGATTTCTTGCAAGAGGTCTTCTTTCTTAGCTTGAACAGTCGCTTGGTCTGCACCAGAAGCGAGCAAGTCACGCAAGATTTGAGCATCTTGACGAAGCAATTTGTTGAGAATGGCATTTAGCTCACGACTACTGCTAGATGAAACAGATTCAGGGTAAACCGACTTAGGAACGACACCGTATTTCTCAAAGAGAGACACCACCATATCCCACTGACCGCCATCTTGTTGTGGAGTTTGAAGTAGGAATTTAACCTTACGGCTGGTCAAGTCTTGGTCTGCAGTCGCAATGACTTGCTCCAAGAACCAGTTGGATTTCTCATACTTGTCCCAGAAGAAGGTGTGGGCCTGTGACAACTCAAAGTTTTCCAATTTGTATTGTGAAATGAGTTTGTGGCGGAAGGTGTTGAGAGCCGCAAACATCCAGCAACGACCAGACGCTTTCTGGTTGGTTACCTTGTCCTTGGTCAAATCCAATGAGAAAACAGGTGTGTTGTCTACATGGCTTTGGCGACGTTCTAGGGCTGCAAAAATTCCGTTATGGCTGGCAGCATTTTCAATCGCTTGGTATTTTACATTTGCTTCATAGTTGGCAAATAATTTATCAGTAAATGATTCTTGAATCGCGTTCATAGATTCCTCCTTTTATTCTACAGTCTATTATAACTCTTTTCACAAAGGAAGCAACTGAAAAACATAAAAGGCGAGGACATTCTCCCTCGCCTTTTTCAAATATAAACCAAATTAAGCAATACTAGCACGGAGAACCTCTAATTCTTCCTTGGTCAAGCGACGCCATTCTCCTCGCTGCAAGTTCTCATCCAATACTAGAGTTCCCATAGTCAAACGTTGCAAGTCTACTACTTCCTTGCCACAGTAGCCCACCATACGCTTGATCTGATGAAACTTCCCTTCTGCAATGGTCACACGGATTTGGCTTTGATTCTTTTTTGTATCTACAGACACAAGCTCCAGTCTAGCAGGCTGACAAGTAAAGTCTTTAAGAGGAATTCCCTTGGCAAATGTCTCCGCATCTTCTTGGGTCATAATTCCCTTGACCTGAGCCAGATACGTCTTATCCACATGACGCTTGGGTGAAAGAAGAGCATGGGCAAGCTTGCCGTCATTGGTCAAGAGTAAAAGACCATGCGTGTCAATATCCAAGCGTCCTACTGGGAAAACTTCCTTGCTCCGAGCAATATCATCCAGCAAGTCCAGAACGGTTCTGTGCTTGGGATCCTCAGTCGCTGAGATAACTCCTTTGGGCTTGTTCATCATGTAGTAGACAAACTCTTCATACTCCAACACTTGCCCATCAAAGCGAATCTCATCTCTTTCTTCATCAATCTGCAATTTAGCTGACTTTTCTTTTTTACCATTTACCGTCACGCGCCCAGACTTGAGCATGTTTTTGACCTCTGTCCGACTCCCTACAGCGCAGGCAACTAAAAATTTATCCAATCTCATAGAACTATTATATCACACTCAAAAGGAGGCTGTCTCAATGACCAACCTCCTTTTCGTTTCATACTCTTCAAAAATCTCTTCAAACCGCGTCAACGTCGCCTTGCCGTATATATGTTACTGACTTCGTCAGTTCTATCTGCAACCTCAAAACAGTGTTTTGAGCTGACTTCGTTAGTTCTATCTACAACCTCAAAGCAGTGATTTGAGCAACCTGCGGCTAGTTTCCTAGTTTGCTCTTTGATTTTCATTGAGTATCAGATTTAGGAAATTAACTTCCTCGTCTCCAAAAAATAGCTAAAACAATCATGGAACCTAGTACTGCCGGAATAATGGCAGTTCCTGCTATTATCGGTCCCCAAGTCCCAAAAAGCAAATGGCCTATAAAGGCACCAATCCATCCGAGAAACATTTTTCCAAAACATCCCATGTGTTCTCCACGATTGGTCAGAGTACCTGCTAAAAATCCCACTAGGAGACCAACGAACATACTTCCTAACATATTATCTCCTTAATTTGCCCAATCTCCGTTACGGAAGAGTGGTACACGTGTCCCATCCTCACGGATACCATCGATATCCATTTGACTAGACCCAATCATAAAGTCCACGTGAACATCTGAACGGTTAAGCCCCGCAGCTTCAAGCTCCTCTTCGCTCATCTCCGCTCCACCAACTACGCTAGTCGCATAAGCTGCACCGATAGCCAAGTGATTTGACGCATTTTCATCGAAAAGGGTGTTAAAGAAGGTAATGCCTGACTGAGAAATTGGGCTTGGATCTGGTACCAAGGCACATTCACCCAAGGCACGCGCACCCATATTTTCAAAGACAAGGTCTTTCATGACCTGATCACCCTTCTCAGCAGTGATATCCACAATTTGTCCATCCTTAAAGGTTACCTTAATACCTTCAATAATGTTTCCGTTATAGCTAAGTGGTTTTGTAGAGGTTACATAACCATCTGCACGACGGAAGTCAGGTGCTGTGAAGACTTCCTCTGTCGGCATATTTGGCAAGAATCCTTCTCCCTGTGCATTGATAGCACCAGCTGATTCCCAAACGTGGTTCTTCGGCAAACCAAGGGTCAAATCGGTCCCTGGCGCTGTGTAGTGAAGGGCTGAAAATTGCTCTTTATTAAGCATATCGGCCTTGCTCTTGAGGATAGCTGCATGCTCTTCCCAAGCCTTAACAGGATCTGCTTCGTAGACACGGCAAGTTTTGAAGATTTGGTCCCAAAGGAGATCAACTGCTTCTTCATCACTCGCAGCATTTGGAAAGACTTTCTTAGCCCATTCAAGTCCAGCAGCAGCTGCTACCGTCCAGCTAACCTTGTTGGATTGAGTTGCGATACGCATTGACTTCATGGCAAGTCCCATAGCTTTAGCAGAAGCTGATAGCTTGTCAGCATCCACACCGTTCAAGGCACCTGGATCAGAAGAACGGACACCGAGACGGCTAGCCTTATTCTCCAAGAGATAGTTCATCTCAGCAATCTTATATTCTGGCACATTGTTCAAACGTTCCATCGGTGCATGTAGGAATTTCTCACGGTTGATGACATCATCTGTCCACTGAACGATAACCTCATGCGCACCCAAGTCATAAGCTTCTTTCACGATTAAATGAGCCAACTCGCGTTGCTCCACATCGATAGAAAGAGCTAAAGTGTGACCAGGCTGCACGTTAATTCCATTCGCAACCAACAATTTCGCATATTTTTCTAGATTTTCTTTAAAATTTGGTAAAACCATTTTATTTGTCCTTTTCTATTTTTATTTTTCTTTCAAAGCAGAAAATAATCCTGCCAAAGCAATGGCACCAGACAAAAGTGCTGTTGATAGAAGAATTGTCTGATCAGCAAGTTCCAATTGATACTCAAACACCTTCTCAGCCGGCTTATCTTCCGCAAAAATTCTTAGTTTCATGAAATATCCTCCCTTACTAGTATATCACATATGATATAAATTTAAAAACAAGCCTAATAAAGCTTGTTTTAATTAACTAAAACAAAAGTCGTGTACATATCTTTCCACTTCTTTTTCCAAAGATTGAATCTCACCAATATCCCATCTATTGTTTTTAGAAGTTATTTCTGCCATCATCTGTAATTTCAAACTCTGACGCTTAAAGATATCTTCTCTCTTCCATTGTGCTAGTTTAGACTCCGGATACGAATTACCGAACTTAGAATTCTGACTATCGGTAATGATACAAAGATTACCAAAGGAATGTAAAAACTCGGCAGGTAATTGGCTTTCTCCATCCTGTCCATTTGGATTCTGAGGATACCAATGCTCTATGGAGCGACGATAAGCAAATTTAAAATCTTTAAACTCAATATCGTAATCTTTCTTCAATTCTTCACGATTTTTCCATAAAACATAATCTACAAAGTTAAAAGCATAAACAGGAATTTCCCAATATTTTTTGATACTTTTATCTTCGGTAAACAATCTTTCCTCAGCATATCTCACTGCCATTTTTTCAAGAAAATCCTTAAAGAGACTAGCAAATTCTGTTTGATTTAACTCTTCAATATGGTTAAACAAGAATTGCAAGATTTCATATAACCAACGACTATCTCGATTGGCAGTAAAGGTCACAGCAAACATGGATTGAAGCATTAAAATATCATCATTGAACTTTTCAAAAGAATTTTTATCATAATAATATTGAACAAATAAATCTCCTCTAGTTTTATTATTATAATCATTCCGATAAACTTTCTGCAGAAACCAATCATTCTCTTGTCTTCTATTATTAGTCTCTTGTGACATTCGTACGATCAAATTATCAAATATAAATTTTAATTTCAATAAATTCCTAATGAATAATGTAACATCCTCTATACCTGTATTAACACTAGTTATATTTTCAAATGTTTCTAATAATTTCTTGTCATCTAGCTGTATATCAGAAGGAGATACATTACCAAATGTTATATAATAAACGAAATATAAAAATGTTTCAAAGTTTATAATCGTTCTGTATTTTTCCACTTCATTCGTATCTGATATTACTTTAACTCTTGTAGATTCTTTATTTTCTATACTAGACAATAGAGATTTCTTATTAGTTGACTGAACTTCTATTTGACTTAAGGACTTATCAATATTTAAAAGAAAGCTATTCTGATAATTATTTCCTTTAATCCAATTCAAAGGAAAGATTTTTTCTCTTTCTCCATCATGATGCTTTTTCTTTGCTTTTTTTGTAAATGCGTTGATGACCGGCTTATCAAATTCTGCACAGGCATCCCAAATTCTCGCAAATTTTTGTGCCATTTCTTGATCTGTACCGAACTTAGACATCATTTGTGCCTTGAGAATCTCATGAGACTCTAGTTGTTCGCCTCGAGAGTTGAAACGTTCGAAATAAAGATTCAAATCTAAATCTTCAGGAAGTATACTCCGAAAAATGATGACATAATCAAAAAGATAATCAACGAAAGACTGAGGATCAAGACGGCGCTCCTCTAGCACTTTTTTCAATGCATCTTTAGCATGTCCGTAACCTCTAGTCAGCTCATTTTCATCGCCCTCTACAATTTTTTTCTTGGCAAATAAATCTTGAATATTCTCGTTTGATTTCTTTCTAGCTGGGAAGGTAAGCTTGACAGCTTTCAATCTATCAAAACCAAACTCATTCTTTAAAGCTAAGGCAATCAAATTAAGGGCGGTTGTTCGTTGTTGCCCATCTATGATTTTGAAAAGGTCATTCTCTTTATTAACGACTAATGTTCCAATATAGTAATTGTCTCTATTTTCTTGAAAAGCATCTGCTACGTCATTCAGTAACTGCTCAATTTCATCATAAGTCCAAGCAAAATTTCTCTGATAAAGAGGGATAGCATAGGTATCTTCATTTAACAAACGATTAACTGATAAGCTTATCTGTGTTTCTACCATTTATCTTTTTCCTCTTCTATAATCTTGTCCACAGTATAATTTTCAAATAGCTCTCTATCTATTTTGACCATAAAATCATTCGGAGTGACCGCATGGGATAAAAGTTGAAATAGCTTTTGAGCCTCTTTTTGTCTAAAACTTCCACCAGCGGCGTATTTCCCTACCGTTGCATCATATATAGCTTTAGACTTAACTCGAGGGTAATAAGACCAAATAAACAAGGTCTCTACTATCTCCTTTGATAGCTCATCTTTTCCAAATCTCTCTGCAAAAAGTGAACAAATATTTAAGAATATATTGTGACACTTGAGGTAGCGTCCTTTTGAGCTATTGTAAATGTTTGACATACCTTCTGGGTAAGCTAGATTTTTTTCTTCCCCTTCAGGTTCATCAGAAAATCCTAACTCTTCATTTAAAAAATCTTTATGTTCTTTAATAGTTTCATAAGCAGATTCAATATACTCAAAAAATTTACTTCCATCAATGATTGGCATAGTAATGGACATGGGGAGATTTTCAATATGACGATACAATTCTAGATATGGAAAGTTCTGATTCAAATCAACGCCTTTAAAATCGTCAATAAAATCCTCTGTAAAACGGAGATAAGATCCATAACGCTTGTTTGTTAATCCTGTCTCTCCTCGCGACCAACGTCTCATACGGAAAAGATGTTTATCAAATAACTCCTTGAGACTTAAATCTTTATCTTCTACAAATTGCTCCCATTTTTCAACAATTTTTTCATCTTCTGAATCTTGCTTGCGAAGATGATAGGCTTTAAGCAAATCATGAGGTTCTAAAGATTTCCCACGATTATTCTGAGAATCAAATAGCTGAAAGGCCTCTGATAATCGTTCCTGTGGCATAGTAATCACGGAGACAGAACAATTTTCCAATAAAAAATTGCAAATATCTTTTGCCTGATTTTCGCCAACCAATTGAGTCAAATTTTCCCACTCATTATAATTTTCACTCGCATGATAGCAAGATAGCTCCCCAAATACAGCAGCACTCAGCAGTTGCTTAGCACCCTTATAATTCTCTAAATCATCTAATAAATGAAGAAACAAGGAAATTGAAATTAGCCGTTGCTGTCCATCGACAATATCATATCCATCATTTTCTTGTAAGATAACGGAACCAATCTGATATTCCTTTTTCCCCATAGCATCTCGTAAATCATAAAAAAGATTACGGATATGTTTTCTGTTCCATTTATATGGCCTTTGATAAGAAGGAATCCGCAAACCCTCTTCTTTCAATAGTTCTCCAACCTTTTTAGAAGTAAATTGAATAGTCATTTTATCCTCATCTATTATATTTATCTAGCATTTCTTGAACTATTTGCTTCATATCCTCCACTAAAATCCGAGGAGACAAAACAGTAACTGCTTCCCCTTGCCCCAACAACCAGCGTTTAAGCCCCGGTGTATGCTGACTCTCAAACTTAAAATGAGTCCAGTCGCCATTTTTCCCAACTGTTTTTGCATTTGGAAATTGATCCATCACAATCGTCGGATCGTACAAATACTCGATTTCAATACTGATTTTCTTCCCGATAAAAGCATCTACTCTCTCGTTACGAATGTCGCCATCTCTAAATTTATCTCGATAAGAAATAGAGGGTTTCTCTATATCACTAAGAGACCATGACTCGATACGGTCTACTCTTAAAGTAATATAAGTAGCATGTTTCAACTGGTAGACAACTAGATAGAAATAATGACTATCATAATAAAGAGAGACTGGCAAAACAGTCTGCCTCTTAGAAGACTCAGAATAAGGTTTTTGATAGATAATATCTAGAACCTGTTCATGCAAAATAGCTTCTGATAAATTCCAAATTTTCTCTATTCTATTTTGTTGATCCGTTAAGGGAGCATAGTTCAGCTTTTCACTTCCAATAATCTGCTCGATTTCTTTCCGATCATCACGGGGAACTAAGACCAGTAAATTATGTAGTAAACTAGCAATTTCTGGTCTATTCAGTGCTCGATTTTCCAATAAAATCTTTGAAATAACGAGAATATCCTTTTTATTAAAAACTGACTTACTTGCTAAACAATACTTATTCGTTTTACGGTTATAAAGCAAATCTCCACTATAACTGGTGTGACTAGATAAAATATCACGGAGTAGCGAAAAATCTCTCTGTATCGTCTTTTCACTAACCTCAAATTCCTGAGCCAGTTGCTTTTTTCCTAACGGAGTCCCAAACTGTAAACGTAAAAAAATCGTTAGCAGTCTCTCTTGATCATTCATTTCCAGTCCTTCTACATATTATTCAAACAATACTATTTCCAGTACATTATTATCACTTCTATAGTCTAACTAGCACTTTATATTCAAAACGATTAAAGCAAAATAAACTAGCCCTTAGATGATTTCAACTGTACCACTATGCCAGATTCGAAGAACTCAACTACGGATTCAGCCATATTTTTTAAGTCTTCGGGTAAGCAGTCTGAATATACAATGAAGAGTCTACCTCTTTTCTTATTCTCTTTGAATTGCTGCATCCAGTATTCCTGTACCCTTTGATCAGCCTCTCCCAAAAGTTGAACTCCCTCCAGAAAAATCAAGTCATACTCTGTATGCTCCATTTGCAGTTTTATCCATTGACTATGTTTAGAAAAAATCAAATTATCTCTCACTCGATAATATCCAAGTGATGCTATTGGAGTAGCAGGTTTTATTTTAGTTAACGTATAAAACAAATGCCATCTGTCAGTCTCTGAAATACCGCAAATGTAAATACATTGAGAATCTTCTTTTAAGTCTATTTGTGGGAATCCAATCCAATCACTCCCATCATCTTTCAAGCCTTTTTCAAAATTGTAAATTTGCTCTTCAATTGACACATTAGAATTTAAAATTCCTTGATCCACCATATTATATTCTCTTTTCTATTATTTTTAAGAGAATTATAACAAATCAAGTGGACATGTTTTATCCACTTGATCAAAATAAGCAATTTTTTAAAACAACTCATCAAACAAACTCAACTGGTTATCCTCTGGCATATTGCCCAGAATCCCCATCTCATCCATCTTTTCAACCAAGGTTGATGAGAGTCCGCCACGTTTGCGTAACTCTGTTTTAGAGAGGAATTCTCCCTCTTCACGTGCTCGCACCAATTGCTTGGCAACGTTCTCTCCCAGACCATCCATTGCTACAAATGGCGGGATGAGGGTATCCCCATCGATAAGGAACTCTGTCGCCTGACTACGGTAGAGATCGAGTTTTCCAAACTTGAAACCACGCTCCCACATCTCATTGACAATCTCAAGAGTTGTATAGAGATCGATCTCCACATTAGAGGCTTCATTGTTCTTCCGTTTTTCAGAGATTTCTTCCATTCTGCGCTTGATAGCCTCCAAGCCCGCCCCCATGGTCTTGATATCAAAAGCCTTAGCACGGATTGAGAAATAAGCACAGTAGTAATAAATGGGATGATGAACCTTGAAGTAAGCTACACGCAAGGCCATCATAACGTAGGCTGCCGCATGGGCTTTAGGGAACATGTACTTGATTTTTCCACAAGATTCGATATACCACTCAGGAACATTGTTGGCCTTCATAGCTTCGATATAGCCATTTCGCTCCTCTTCGGAAATCTTGAGCCACAAGCCCTTACGTACCCGTTCCATGATAGTAAAGGCCATCTTAGGCTCGAGGCCAGCATGCATGAGGTAAACCATGATGTCGTCCCGACAACCGATAACAGTCGATAGGTCTGCTATTCCTTGCTTAATCAGATCTTGAGCATTGCCCAGCCAAACGTCGGTACCGTGGGACAACCCTGACAACTGAAGCAATTCTGCAAAAGTCGTCGGATGGGTCTCATCTACCATTCCACGTACAAAATTTGTTCCAAACTCTGGAATCCCCAGCATGCCTGTCGGAGTTCCGATCTGTTCAGGAGTCACACCTAGCACATCAGTCCCAGAAAAGAGGGCCATTACACCTTCGTCATCCATAGGGATTTCATTGGGATCAATACCCGACAAATCCTGAAGTTTCCGAATCATGGTCGGATCATCATGCCCCAGTACATCAAGTTTGAGGACATTCTCATCGATATCGTGGAAGTTAAAGTGAGTGGTCTGCCATTCAGCCGTCACGTCATCTGCTGGATACTGAACAGGAGTAAAATCGTAGACATCCATGTAGTTCGGAATAACAACAATTCCCCCCGGGTGTTGACCTGTTGTCCGCTTGACACCCGCCGCTCCTTGAGCGAGGCGTTCTACCTCTGCATCACGGTAAAACTTTCCATAGTCCCGCTCATAACCCTTGACAAATCCATAGGCAGTCTTGGCAGCTACCGTACCAACCGTTCCCGCACGGAAGGCATATTCCTCACCAAAGATATCACGCACATCCAAATGGGCGCTAGGTTGATCTTCTCCCGAGAAGTTCAAGTCAATATCAGGAACCTTGTCTCCATCAAAACCAAGGAAGGTTTCAAACGGAATATCCTGCCCATTTTTGCTGAGTTTGTGACCACACTTTGGGCAGTCCTTATTAGGCATATCAAATCCTGAACCGTACGAACCATCGGTGATAAACTCACTGTATTGACATTGACCACAGACATAGTGAGGAGAGAGAGGATTGACCTCTGTAATACCAATCATGGTCGCAACAAAACTAGATCCTACAGACCCACGAGAACCAACCAAGTAGCCCCGTTCATTGGAACGTAGCACCAGCATCTGCGATGCCAGATAAATCACGGCAAATCCATTCCCCAGAATGGAAGTCAATTCTTTTTCAATCCGCAAATCGACAATATCTGGCAGCGGATTTCCATAAATCTCAAAGGCCTTCTTATAGGTCAACTCGGCAACTGTTTCTTCAGCCTTGTCGATGAAAGGCGTATACAAGTCCCCCTTAACAACCTCAACAGGTTCAAAGATATCTGCCAAGGCATTGGTGTTTTCAATAACCAATTTCCGAGCTAATTCCTCTCCCAAGAAGGCAAATTCATCCAACATCTCATTGGTTGTTCGAAAATGAGCCTTCGGAAGAGGAGCTGGTTGGGCATGTTCCCCATGACCGATAGTTCGGTTAACCATAGCTCCCTGTCCCAAACTACGGACAATAATTTCACGGTAAATTTCTTCTTCTGGTTCGATATAGTGGACATTTCCCGTAGCCAAAACGGGCTTACCAAGGCGTTCTCCAACCTCTATCAAACTTTTGATAATGGTCTGGAGTTCTTCCATATCCTTAACCTGCTCCTTGGCAATCAAGGGAGCATAGATAGCTGGTGGCATGACCTCGATAAAGTCATAATACTTGGCCACCTCAACCGCCGCATCCACGCCCTGGGAAACGACTGCATCAAAAACTTCACCTTCTGCACAGGCTGAGCCTAAAATCAAGCCCTCCCGATGGGCATCTAGAACCGTTCTCGGAATTCGTGGCACCCCTTCAAAGTATTTGGTATTGGACAAAGAAACCAACTTAAAGATATTTTTTAGACCTACCTGATTCTTGACATAAATGGTCGCATGCTTGATTCGAGCTTTTTTATAAGAATCTGGACTAACCAAATCAATATTGAGTCTAGCTAAATCCGTCACACCATGTTTTTCTGCTACCTCTTTGATAAAGATGAAAAGCAGACGACCAGTAGCTTCCGCATCGTAATTGGCCATGTGGTGATGTTCCAAAGCCACACCAAAACGCTTGGTCAAAGGCCCCAAACCATGACGTTTATACTCAGGATAGAGATTTCTAGCAAACTCGAGCGTATCAATAACTGGCTGACTAATCTTTGGCAGACCATGACGTTCATAGTTGGCATTCATAAAGCCAACGTCAAAGGTGGCATTGTGGGCGACTAGGACCGTATCCTTACAAAATTCTTGGAATTCTTGCAAAACTTGTTCCAGTGGCTTGGCATTTTTGACATGATCATCTGTAATTCCAGTCAACTCAGTAGTAAAAGCTGACAAGGGATGCCCAGGATTGATAAATTCATCAAATTCAGCAATGACATTCCCCTTGTACATCTTAGAAGCTGCAACCTGAATCAAATCATTATAGATAGCTGAAAGCCCCGTCGTTTCCACGTCAAAGACCACGTAGGTCGCTTCCGACAAGTCCATCTCCACTTCGTTGTAGACGATAGGGACACGATCCTCCACGATATTGGCTTCCATACCATAGATCAGCTGGATTCCTGCTTTCTTAGCCGCCTTATAGCCGTGTGGGAAGGACTGAACATTTCCATGGTCCGTGATGGCAACCGCCTTGTGTCCCCACTTAGCAGCTGTCGCAACGATCTCTTCTACCTCGGGTAGTGCATCCATGGTCGACATGTTAGTATGAGCATGAAACTCAACCCGCCGTTCTCCTTCTGGCATTAAATCCTTCCGCTCATAGTGAACAACTTCCTGCACATCCTGCACGTTCATAGTCAAATCGCGTGTGAAGTTATTCATCTCCACATTCCCACGCACTCGGAGCCAAGAATTTTTCTTGATTAGGTCAAATTTCTGAGCCTCTTCCTCATTCTTAACCCACTTTTGCATCGAAAAACTTGAAGTGTAGTCCGTCATTTTAAAGTTGATCAAAACACGCCCTGTTCTGGTCACTTTTTGCTCCACATCAAAAACAACCCCTTCAAATACCAAACGATTTTCCTCCGTCGTCACTTCGATCATAGGAGTAATCTCTGCCTTATCTAGCTTGGGTTTAGCTGCAGCTTTTTTCGCTTGAAAATCAAAGGATGGTTTCTCTTCCGCTGGAGGAGGTGCCATCTGTTCTAGTTGTTCCATAGCACGGAGCGCTTCCTCATTGGCCGCTTGAACAATCTGCTCATTTTCAGCATGAAAGGCCTCTTCTTGCTCTTGAGTCAGCACATCATTTTTCTCTACTTGACAAGTAAAAGCTGGAAAACCAAACTTTTCAAGTTGTTTCGCTAAATTAGGAAGGTGATTTTTCTTAAAATGCTCCTTATCAATCGCCTCAGAGCCTTCAATAAAGAGTTGATTGCCTTCAGCACGAACTTGCAAATTTTGATAAAGGGACTTAAAACCTTGACTAGCACATAGGCCTTCAGAGAAAGCCTCTCTATAGTAGGACTGCAAGAGTTGATTTGAAAATTCTTGAGACAGAGCCTTGATTTCGAAAATAGCTTTATTGCCTGTCTTAGAAAATTCTTCCCTCAAACCTTTCTTTAATTCTAAAAAGATTTCAATCGGTAAAATATTAGAAAATACGAAATGAAACTCCCATACCTTACTAATTTTATGAACCACAACTCGCTCAATATCAGCCTGTGCTAAAACAGGAGCCTGTCTCATTTCAGCAGGCATCCCCAGTTGATTCATCAAAATTTCAAAACTATTTGACATTCATTTTCCTCACATTATTCTTCTACTATTTTACCATATTTAGAGGTATTTTCTAAAGACAAAAGGAAGCCACTAAGTGACTTCCTTCTAGAGCGAGGACAGATTAGTCTTCACCTTTGTTTTTCTTAATGATTTCTTCTTGTACTGACTTAGGTACATCTTCGTAGTGGTCAAATACCATCATGAATGTACCACGTCCTTGAGATGCAGAACGAAGAACTGTTGCGTAACCGAACATTTCAGCAAGTGGAACGTAAGCACGAACGATTTGGCTGTTACCATGTGCTTCCATACCATCTACACGTCCACGACGAGCAGTTACGTGACCCATAACATCACCAAGGTTTTCTTCTGGAACAGTGATTGTTACAAGCATCATTGGCTCAAGGATAGCTGGTTGTGCTGATTTAGCAGCTTCTTTAAGAGCAAGTGAAGCCGCGATCTTGAAGGCAGTTTCAGATGAGTCGACATCGTGGTATGAACCATCGTAAAGCTTAGCTTTAACGTCAACCATTGGGTAACCTGCAAGAACACCGTTAGCCATAGATTCTACCAAACCTTTTTCAACCGCTGGGATAAATTCACGAGGAACCACACCACCGACGATTGCGTTTTCGAATTCGAATCCTTTACCTTCTTCGTTTGGAGTAAATTCAATCCATACATCACCGAATTGACCTTTACCACCAGACTGACGTTTGAAGAATCCACGTGCTTGAGTAGAAGCACGGAATGTTTCACGGTAAGATACTTGAGGAGCACCTACGTTCGCCTCAACTTTGAACTCACGACGCATACGGTCAACAAGGACGTCAAGGTGAAGTTCACCCATACCAGAGATAACTGTTTCACCAGTTTCAACGTTTGTTTCAACGCGGAATGTTGGATCTTCTTCAGCCAATTTTTGAAGAGCGATACCCATCTTATCTTGGTCAGCTTTAGATTTTGGCTCAACCATCAATTGGATAACTGGTTCTGGAACATTGATTGACTCAAGGATGATTTTAGCTTTTTCATCTGTCAATGAGTCACCAGTTGTAGTATCTTTCAAACCAACGGCAGCAGCGATATCACCTGAGTAAACAGTGTCAATTTCTTGACGGCTGTTAGCGTGCATTTGAAGGATACGTCCGATACGTTCACGTTTACCTTTAGAAGTGTTCAATACGTATGAACCTGATTGAAGAACACCTGAGTATACACGGAAGAATGTCAAACGACCTACGAATGGGTCTGTCATGATCTTGAAGGCAAGAGCTGCAAATGGCTCTTCATCAGATGCTGGACGAGTTTCTTCTTCATCTGTATCTGGGTTGATACCTTTGATTGCTGGGATGTCAAGTGGGCTTGGAAGGTAGTCAATAACCGCATCAAGCATCAATTGAACACCTTTGTTCTTGAAGGCAGAACCACACAATACTGGGAAGAATTCAACGTTGATAGTCGCTTTACGGATACCAGCTTTCAATTCTTCGTTAGTGATTTCTTCACCTTCGAGGTATTTCATCAT
Source organism: Streptococcus mitis (assembly GCF_023109515.1). GTDB lineage: Bacteria > Bacillota > Bacilli > Lactobacillales > Streptococcaceae > Streptococcus > Streptococcus mitis_CS. Next base: position 6,415 of record NZ_JALDUM010000003.1, on the reverse strand, counting down.
CAATTCTTCGTCAGTTTCAGCAACTGCTTCGATCAATTTTTCACGGTATTCTTGAGCTTGGTCAAGGTATTCAGCTGGGATGTCTTCTTCAAGGATATCTGTACCAAGGTCGTTAGTATAGATTTCAGCTTTCATCTTGATCAAGTCGATGATACCACGGAAGTCATCTTCAGAACCGATTGGCAATTGGATTGGGTGTGCATTTGCTTGAAGACGATCGTGAAGTGTGCTTACAGAGTAAAGGAAGTCAGCACCGATTTTGTCCATTTTGTTGGCAAATACGATACGTGGAACTCCATACTCAGTTGCTTGGCGCCAAACTGTTTCAGTTTGAGGCTCAACACCTGATTGTGAGTCAAGAACGGTAACCGCACCATCCAATACACGAAGAGAACGTTGTACTTCGATTGTGAAGTCCACGTGTCCTGGTGTGTCGATGATGTTTACGCGGTGGTTGTTCCATTGAGCTGTTGTCGCAGCAGATGTGATAGTGATACCACGCTCTTGCTCTTGCTCCATCCAGTCCATTTGTGACGCACCTTCGTGAGTTTCACCGATTTTGTGGATTTTACCAGTGTAGTAAAGAATACGCTCAGTAGTTGTTGTTTTACCAGCATCGACGTGAGCCATGATACCGATATTACGAGTTTTTTCAAGTGAAAATTCGCGTGCCATGAGGTTTGTTTCTCCTATTTATTTTTGATTTCTATTCTATTATAACACGATTTTAATAAAAACGGATAGGCAGGACCTACCCGTTCTCAATGTTTTCATGCTATTGTTGGTTTCAACTTGTAGATTTTCAAGTTGAATTGAACTCGGGCTAAAGTTAATTAGCCGATTTGAGCCGGAACGGGATGCTGTGTGAAAAAGATAAACTTCCTTGTATTCGTCGAATACTGCGTCAGTTTCCTATTTTCACCTTGCATCCTTACCGTTCCTAGCATCATGATTTTACCAACGGAAGTGTGCGAATGCACGGTTAGCTTCAGCCATACGGTGAGTGTCTTCACGTTTCTTAACTGCTGCACCAGTGTTGTTAGCAGCATCCAAGATTTCTTTTGCAAGACGATCTTGCATTGTGTGTTCACCACGAAGACGAGCGATTGTTACCAACCAACGAAGTCCAAGTGTTGTACGACGTTCTGGACGAACTTCAACTGGGACTTGGTAGTTAGAACCACCAACACGACGTGCACGTACTTCAAGTACAGGCATGATGTTTTCCATAGCTGTTTCAAATACTTCAAGTGCATCGTTTCCAGTAGCTTCTTTGATTTGCTCAAAGGCACCGTAAACGATTGAAGCAGCTGTACCACGTTTACCATCAAGCATAACGCGGTTGATAAGACGAGTAACTAGTTGTGAATTGTAAAGCGGATCTGGCAATACGTCACGTTTTGGAGCTCTATTTTTACGACTCATTTCTCTTTATCCCCTTTCCTTATGCTTTTGGACGTTTAGTACCGTATTTAGAACGGCCTTGTTTACGATCGTTAACACCTGCAGTATCAAGTGCACCACGGACGATATGGTAACGTACCCCTGGAAGGTCTTTTACACGTCCACCACGAAGAAGCACCACGCTGTGCTCTTGCAAGTTGTGTCCGATACCTGGGATGTAGGCAGTAACTTCGATAAGGTTGCTCAAACGTACACGAGCGAATTTACGAAGGGCTGAGTTAGGTTTTTTAGGTGTCATTGTTCCAACACGAGTTGCAACACCACGTTTTTGTGGTGAAGAAACGTTTGTTTGAACTTTTTTATGACTGTTGTAACCAACGTTCAAAGCTGGTGATTTAGATTTTTCTACTTTTGATTTACGCGGTTTGCGAACCAATTGGTTAATTGTAGGCATCTACATTCTCCTGTGTTTTTTTATTTTTGGTGATGATACACTTGGTGACAGCTATCATCTGTGTGTACTTTTGCAACATTTGTCAGCACGTCCCTGTACACTCTTGAGAGACCAAAAGTAAAAAGTACCGTCTATTATTGTAACAAAATTTTCCCTTGGTTGTCAAGATATTTTTCTTTTTTATTGTTAATTTTAGCTCTTTTGTAGTGCTCCCTAAAAAAGAAAAAGGAGGAATCCCACCCTCCTAAAATTAATATTGTTCCATTCAATCTCATCAATTTTAGACATAATGTTCAAAAAATATTATATCATCACAACCAACCAGATTCTTTCGCAATATTAGCTGCCTCTGTTCGATTGCCTGCATGTAATTTAGAAAGAATATTGGTGACATAGTTTCGGACTGTTCCGTTGGATAGATAAAGTTTGTCTGCAATTTCTTGGTTAGATAAGCCCTGAGCAATTCCCTTTAAAACTGCGATTTCTTGTTCTGTTAATGGATTGGGATGCGTCATCACCACTTCCATCAATTCAGGCGAATACTCCTTGCGTCCCTCTAGGACGGTGTGCAAGGTTTGCATTAGCTCTGCAATGTTTCTTTCTTTTAATACATAAGCATCTACTCCAGCCTTGACCGCACGTTCAAAATACCCAGGACGTTTGAAGGTCGTCACCACAACCACCTTTGTTTCAAGCTTTTCTGCTCGTATCCACTCCAAAACTTCAAGACCTGTCTTAACAGGCATTTCTACGTCAAGGATGGCGATATCTACAGACTCCTTTTCTAATAGTTGGATTGCTTCTTGCCCATTCTTGGCTTGAAGGACAGACTCCACATCCGGTTGAAGCGTGAGCAATTGACACATAGCATCTCGCAACATACTTTGATCTTCTGCGACTAACACTTTCATCTACTTTCTCTCCTTATAAGGTAGTCGAACCTGCACTTCTGTCGGTTGTTTCTGACTAATTACCTTTACTTCTCCCGAAAATGGAAGAACACGATCTCGAACTGTATGGAGGTCATCCCCCTTTATAGAAGTAAAGCCACAGCCATCATCTCTCACTGTTAGAATGAGTTCTTTCTCTGTCCGTTCTAATTTCAAGTAGACTTTAGACGCTTTAGCATGTTTGATGATATTGGTCACTAATTCAAGCAAAATCATGGAAGCCGTTGACTCCAATTCCTGAGTAAGGCTAGCTGTATCTAGTTGATTAGCTATTTCCACCTCAATTCCAGCAATTTCTAACATCTTTTTCACAGTCTCTAGTTCGGATGTCAAAGTTCTAGACTTAAGATTTTCCACAATGGTTCGCACTTCACGCATTGATTCTTTGCTAATTTGCTGTATTTCTCTTAATTCCTTTTCCACCTGTGGGTAAGCCTCCATCTGAAATAACTGCAAGGCTAAATCTGTCTTGACACTCAGCATAGCAAAGGTATGTCCCAAGCTATCATGCAAATCTTGACCGATACGACTGCGTTCATTTTCAGCAAGCAAGAGATTTATCTGGGCATTTTGCTTAGCCTGAGCTTCTTTCAAATCCTCCACAATACGAATCCGAACCAAGCCAAAAGTCATCAAATCGACAAAAGCAAGAATTACAAGTAGATAGAATAGAAACTCAACTTCGATTCTCTGAAAAATCAAAAGTTGGCCCACAACAAGGACTTGAGCAAGAAGAAAAGTCCAGACATGTAAAGACTTTAAACTACGTACGCCAAAATGATAACTTAAGAGGTTAGAAAGGAAAAAGAAGAACCAGATATAATTAACAGCAACAAAGGCAGTATTCCCAACTACATAAGTCAGCATGAGACCCCAATATAGCCAAGATAGGCGCTGGCTCTTAGTTGTTAAAACACCCAAATACGCCACTACAAATAGAATATCAACCAATAAATGCCAGACAGGAAGCCACCCAGTCACTACAGGTAGGATGGGGAAAATCATAAAAATCAAACTTGCCCAAAACATATAGTGTATGCTTTTTAGTCTTTCAAACATTAAGTATTCTCCTTATGACCTTGAAGGTAAATGGTCAAACCAAACAAAACTGCTGAAAAAACAAGTAGATAAACTGTGGCTGATAGATTGATGCCACCCTCGTTTAAGAAAGCCTTGAGCAACTCCATCAACTGATAAGTTGGTAGGCACTTCCCGATTGCTTGCATCCAGTCTGGAAATAAAGAGATGGGCATCCAGAGTCCGCCTAAAACAGCCAAGCCTAGATAGAGAAGATTACCCACGACAGACATCAGCTGACTAGAAGGCAAGAGTGTCAAGGTTAATCCAAGCGCTACAAAGGCAACACTTCCTACTATCAGCAAAAGTGCAGCCCCAATCCAGCTTCCTAGAGACATATCCACACCTCTGACCAAGTGCCCAACTGAGAAAACAACCAGGATTGAGACCAAATAATCAACCATCATACTTGTTATCTTTGATAGATAATATTCTACCATATTTACTGGAGTATGGCGTAATGTTTTCTGCCAATTGTTGATTTTATCGGTATGTAAAACAGCTGGGAATGAAAACATAGCTGTCGACATCATGGAAAAGGCTGTCATGGAGATGAGGTAATCACGCATAAAATTCGCGGGCCCACCTGGTGTGTCCTGGTACATGCCAGAAAAAAATAAATAGAAGGCTGTCGGCATCCCTACGGATAACAGATAATAGACTAATTGTCGTTTGGTCAATAGAAATTCTATCTTGTTTAGTGCGATCCATCGTTTCATCTTAGTCATCTCCCTTTTGTGTTTCTTCAAAGATTGTATCCAGCAAGCTACGATTATTGACTTCAATTTCTTGAATCCTACATCCTGCCTGAACTAATAGTTCCCAGAAAGCGTCCGCTTCGCGTGTGACTACTTGTAGAGCATCTTGTTTTTGTGACCAGTTTTCAACCAAGTTAGACTGCTCAATGACTTCCTTGTATGCTAGAGGAAGGATAAAATGCTTTTCAATTCCCTCACTACGCATGGCTAGAGGCGTCGTATCACGAATCAACTCTCCCTTATTCAAGACCAAAATCCGGTCCGCTGTATGCTCTACCTCTTCGATATAATGGGAGGAATAGAGAATGGTAACTCCCTTAGCTTTTAGTTCCTGAACAATTTCCCAAAAGCGTTGACGAGTTGAAGTATCCATGGCAGCAGTTGGTTCATCTAAAAAGACAAGCTTTGGTCGCCCAATCAAGGTCAAGACAAAAGAGAAGAGACGCTTTTGCCCGCCTGACAATTTTTCTGCGAATTGCTCTTTCTGATGCTGGTCAAACTGCAATAGTTGATCGATTTCCTGGTTGCTCAAGGGATTTGGATAAATACTTTGAAAGAAAGCAATCAACTCTTTGACCTTTAATTTCTGAACGATGACATTTTCTTGAGGGAGATAGGATCTTGTGTAGTCTAACTGAGAACTCGTCACTGGCAAGCCTTGGATGGATACTTGATCGCTTGTGACCCGTTTATCTCCAAGCAAACAGTCCAAGAGTGTGGTCTTCCCAGCACCATTGGGCCCAATCAAGGCGACGCATTCACCTTCAGCTATCTCAAAGGAAATATCCTTCAAAATAGCCTTGCCCTTGATGTTTTTATTTAGGCTTTCTACCTTAATCATGTTCATGATATTCTCCTTTCAACCACTCCTTTCCCATAGGAAAGGCGATAAAAATCATAAATCCCAGTCCCCAGGCACCACGGATGAATTGGTGAAGGAAGGCTTGATCAAACCAACCTGTAAACATTTCTACCAACCATACCACTAGTGATAGTCCAATAAAAAGATAGAGAAACGCTTTTTTCATTTTTCAAACTCCTTTTTCACATCTGAGACTAATTTCAAACCTTCTCGGATAAGCCAGGACATCATTCCAAATCCTGCAAATAGCTCCCAAGGAAAATGATAGAAATCTTCATCCAATCCTGAGAACATGAGATAAGTCATGACTCCTGCTGCTACTAAACTCATTGCGACAATTACTTTATGTTTCATTTTTTCTTCCTCCACTTGATACATCTAGTATAATTCTTTGAAGGTAGAATCACTAGAAGCTTCTGTCATGAGGAGATATGACAAATGTCATTAAAAATTCTGTTCAAAACAAACAAGATACACTATACAATAAAACACAAGTAGAAAAATCTAAGGCAGCCTCCTCAAAAGAAATATCAAACCCCATTCACACTATAATGTAAACTAATACTTATCTAAACTCGTAATAGCAGCAATTTTTATAACATTGAAACATATATTATAGGTTCAACAAAAACTCTTCTATTACTTTATTAAGAATTAATAAGAGTTATAAAATCTATTAAATTTCAATGTGTATAATTAACTACAGTATTTATTAAACAAGACAGGAAACAAAAAAGTATACGCGATCAAAATGAATTACTGAAATTCAAAAAAGAGAGAAGCAAACTGATTCTCTCTTAATGTATATAATATCTAGTTAAACAAAAAAGATACGCTTACGTATCTCTGTAATGAATCGGGAAGACAGGATTCGAACCTGCGACACCTTGGTCCCAAACCAAGTACTCTA